>JAIXTY010000167.1 GCA_027483705.1 Rubrivivax sp. | reverse complement strand
CGACCTGGGCGTCAGCGTCGACAGCGTGGCGCGCACGGTCGAGACCATGCTCGGCGGCCGTGTCGTCACGCGCTACAAGCGCGATGCCGAGCAGTACGACGTGGTCGTGCAGACCAGCGCCGTCGGCCGCGCCACGCCCGAGGACATCGAGAAGATCTTCGTGCGCGGCCGCAACGAGACCATGGTGCCGCTGTCGAGCCTGGTGAAGGTGCGCGAGGCCGTGAGCCCGCGCGAACTGAACCACTTCAACCAGCGGCGCAGCGTCACCATCACCGCGAACCTGGCGCCCAACTACACGCTGGGCGAGGCGCTGCAGTTCATGGACGCGACGGCCGGCCGCGTGCTGCCGCCGGGCTACGCCACCGAACTCAACGGCGTGAGCCGCGAGTTCAAGGCCTCCAGCGGCGCTTTAGGCGTGGTGTTCGTGCTGGCGCTGGTGTTCATCTTCCTGGTGCTGAGCGCGCAGTTCGAGAGCTTCATCGACCCCTTCGTCATCCTGCTGAGCGTGCCGCTGTCCATGCTGGGCGCACTCGCGGCGATGAAGCTCACCGGTGGCACGCTGAACGTGTACTCGCAGATCGGCCTCATCACGCTGATCGGCCTGATCACCAAGCACGGCATCCTGATCGTCGAGTTCAGCAACCAGCTGCGCAAGCAGGGCAAGTCGGTGATGGATGCGGTGGTGGAGGCTTCGGCGTTGCGCCTGCGCCCCATCCTGATGACCACCGGCGCCATGGTGCTGGGCGCGGTGCCGCTGGCGCTGGCCAGCGGCGCGGGTGCCGAGAGCCGGCAGCAGATGGGCTGGGTCATCGTCCGCGGCATGACGGTGGGCACGCTGCCGACCATCTTCGTCGTGCCGACGGTGTACACGCTGTTCGCGCGCAAGGGCATCCCCGGCGGCATCACCACGCCGGCCGACGACGATCTGAAGCCGGTGCCGGGGCACGCGGACTGACGCGCCGGGCAACCAGGTCGGCGGCGTCAGCCGCCGATGTAGTGCATCTCGACGCGCCGCTCGCCGCTGCCGGCTTCGGCGGTGCCCGAGCCGCGCAGCTCGGAGTAGCGGTCGCTGCGCTCCTGCCAGGCCAGACCGATGGCGCTGGCGATGTCGGCGTCGCTCGCGCCGCCGCGCAGCAGGCTGCGCAGGTCATGCCCGCGCGTGGCGAACAGGCACAGGAACAGCTGGCCCTCGGTGGACAGGCGGGCGCGGTTGCAGTCGCCGCAGAAGGCCTGCGTCACGCTGCTGATGAAGCCGACCTCGCCGCCGCCGTCGGCGTAGCGCCAGCGCTCGGCGGTCTCGCCGGGTGCCGCGGCCGGCAGCGGCTCGAGCGGGAAGGCGGCGTGCAGCCGCGCCCGCAGCTCGGCCGAGGGCAGCACCTCGTCGAGCCGCCAGCCGTTGGTGGCGCCGACGTCCATGTACTCGATGAAGCGCAGCACGGCGCCGGGCCCGAAGCGCTCGCGCACGTGGCGGGCCAGCGGCACGATCTCGTGGTCGTTGGTGCCGCGCTTGACGACCATGTTGATCTTGATCGGCGCCAGCCCCGCGGCCAGCGCCGCGTCGATGCCGGCCAGCACGTCGGCCACCGGGAAGTCGACGTCGTTCATGCGCCGGAAGATGTCGTCGTCGAGTGCGTCCAGGCTCACCGTCACGCGCTTCAGGCCCGCCTCGCGCAGCGCCACGGCCTTGCGCGCGAGCAGCGTGCCGTTGGTGGTGAGCGTGATGTCCAGCGGCTCGCCCTGTGGCGTGCGCAGCGCCGCGAGTTGCTGCACCAGCACCTCCAGGCCCTTGCGCAGCAGCGGCTCGCCGCCGGTGAGCCGCAGCTTGACGACGCCGTGCGCCACGAAGAGGCGCGCCACGCGCGTGATCTCCTCGAAGCTCAGCAGCGAGCTCTGCGGCAGGAAGCGGTAGTCACGGTCGAACACCTCCTTCGGCATGCAGTAGCTGCAGCGGAAGTTGCACCGGTCGGTGACCGAGATGCGCAGGTCGCGCAGCGGCCGGCCGAGCCGGTCGGACAGCAGCCCGGTGGCCGGGATCGGCACCGCGGGCACGCGAGCCGGCGTGGCACGCGTGCGCAGGTCGGTCAGCGGAATGACGGACTCACCCATGGCGGCGGATTGTGCCGCGCCGCCCGGGCGCGACGCGTTCAGGGTCGTGCCGGCGTGGCCGCGGGCGCCAGGGCGGCAGGGGGTGGCGCAGGCTGCTCAGCGACGGGCGCGCGGCGTGCCCCGTTGAAGCGGCGGTTCCAGTAGGCCGCGCGCATGTCCTCGACGCGCACCTCGCCGCCGCTGGCCGGGGCATGGATGAAGCGGCCGTCGCCGACATAGATGCCGACGTGCGAGAACGCGCGCCGCATGGTGTTGAAGAACACGAGGTCGCCGGGCTTGAGCTCCTCGCGCTTGACGGGCAGCAGGCCGGCCTGTGTGGCCTGCTCGTGCGCGCGGCGCGGCAGCACGAGGCCGATGCTGTTCTCGAACACGTGCCGCGTGAAGCCGCTGCAGTCGAAGCCCTGCTCGGCGCTGCTGCCGCCGCGGCGGTAGGGCACGCCGAGGAAGTTGACGGCCTGCATCACCAGCTCGGAGGCCGTCTCGCGCACCTGGCGCACGAAGGCACTGGCCTCCAGCGCCGACGGCGTGGGCAGCAGGCCGCGCTGCTGCAGCAGCTCGAGCACCGCGTCGCCGCCGGTGGCGGCCGAGGCTGCCGGTGCCGCCGGCGCTGCCATGGCGGTGGTCAGCGCCAGGGCCAGCAGGCCGGGCAGCAGGATGCGGGCGGGGGCGCTCATCGGCGGCGGAGCATAGCAGCGGCCCCGGACGCGTCAGTGCCCTGCAAGGCGGCGCTCGGGACAATCCCCCTGGCGGCCGTCCGCGGCCCGCCCATCGAACAGCCGGAGACAAGACCCATGAGCGCACCGATCCGCTATGCCGACTTCCACCGCCGCTCGCTCGCCGAGCGCGAGGCCTTCTGGTCCGAGCAGGCGGCGCTGATCGACTGGCAGACGCCGCCCCGGCGCATCTGCAACAACGACGAGCCGCCGTTCACGCGCTGGTTCGAGGGCGGCACCACCAACCTGTGCCACAACGCCGTGGACCGCCACGCCGCCACCCACCCCGACCGCAACGCGCTGGTGTGGGTGTCCACCGAGGTCGGCGCCGAACGGGTCTACAGCTTCGCCGAGTTGCAGCGCCAGGTGCAGGTGATGGCGGCGAGCCTGCAGTCGCTGGGCGTGGGGCCGGGCGACCGCGTGCTGGTCTACATGCCGATGATCCCCGAGGCGGTGTTCGCGATGCTGGCCTGCGCGCGCATCGGCGCCATCCACTCGGTGGTGTTCGGCGGCTTCGCCAGCGTGAGCCTGGCCAGCCGCATCGAGGACGCCGAGCCCACGGTGGTGGTGAGCGCCGACGCCGGCAGCCGCGGCGGCAAGGTCGTGCCCTACAAGCCGCTGCTCGACGAGGCGATCAAGCTCTCGGCCCACAAGCCGGCCAGGGTGCTGATGGTGGACCGCGGCCTGAGCCCCTTCGAGCGCGTGGCCGGCCGCGACGAGGACTGGGCCGTGCTGGCCGAGCGCCACGCCGGCGCGCAGGTGCCCTGCACCTGGGTGGACGCCACGCACCCGAGCTACACGCTCTACACCAGCGGCACCACCGGCCGGCCCAAGGGCGTGCAGCGCGACACCGGCGGCGATGCCGTGGCGCTGGCCGCCAGCATGAAGCACATCTACTGCGGCCAGCCGGGCGAGACCTACTTCAGCACCTCCGACATCGGCTGGGTCGTGGGCCACAGCTACATCGTCTACGGCCCGCTGATCGCCGGCATGTCGACCATCCTCTACGAGG
>JAIXTY010000214.1 GCA_027483705.1 Rubrivivax sp. | reverse complement strand
CTGGAACAGCAAGAGCTACAGCGCCTGCTCCAACATGCCGCGTTTCGGCCACCTGGGCATCCTCGACGAGAAGCAGATCTCGCATGTGATGGCCCTGCTGCTGGACCCGAACTCGCCCGTCAACAAGTAGGCCCGCGTCCCGACAGCCCGGCGCCGCCGGGCTTTTTGGGCTCTAAAACATCAGCGGACACTGATACACCATGACGCTCAGCAAGCGCGACTTCATGCAGGTGCTGGCCGCCGCCTCGGTGGCCGGCATGAACCTGGCCGCCCACGAGGACGCCGACGCCGCGAAGGCCGAGGACGCGCTGTACGACCTGCCGCCGCTGGGCACCGGGCCGGGCTTCGTAAGCCTGCTGCACATGACCGATTGCCATGCGCAGCTGCGGCCCATCCGCTTCCGCGAGCCCAGCGTCAACCTCGGCCTGGGCACGATGCGCGGCCGCGTGCCGCACCTGGTGGGCGAGCAGCTGCTCAAGGCCGCCGGCGTGCGCCCGGGCACGCCGCTGGCCCATGCCTACACCTACCTCGACTTCGAGCGCGCCTCGCGCCGCTACGGCCGCGTCGGCGGGTTTGCGCACCTGGCCACGCTGGTGAAGCGCCTGAAGGCCAGCCGCCCCGGCGCGCTGCTGCTCGACGGCGGCGACACCTGGCAGGGCAGCGCCACCTGCCTGTGGACCGACGGGCAGGACATGGTCGACGCCTGCAAGGCGCTGGGCGTGGACGTGATGACGGGCCACTGGGAGTTCACGCTCGGCATGAAGCGGGTGAAGGAGATCGTCGAGAAGGACTTCGCGGGCCAGTCCCTGTCGGGCGGCGCTTCGCACCGCGTGGACTTCATCGCCCAGAACGTGAAGACCACCGACTTCGGCGACCCGGTGTTCAAGCCCTACGTGATGAAGGCGATCAACGGCGTGCAGGTCGCCATCGTCGGCCAGGCCTTCCCGTACACGCCCATCGCCAACCCGCGCTACCTGGTGGCCGACTGGGAGTTCGGCATTCAGGACGAGAACATGCAGAAAGTGGTCGACGAGGCGCGCGCGGCCGGCGCGCAGCTGATCGTCGTGCTCAGCCACAACGGCATGGACGTCGACCTGAAGATGGCCGGCCGCGTGCGCGGCATCGACGCCATCTTCGGCGGCCACACGCACGACGGCGTGCCGGTGGCCGTGCCCGTGAAGAACGCCGGCGGCACCACGCTCGTCACCAACGCCGGCAGCAACGGCAAGTTCCTCGGCGTGATGGACTTCGAGATGGACCCGTCGTCGAAGAGCGGCCCGGTGAAGAACGTCCGCTACCGCCTGCTGCCGGTGTTCGCCAACGTGCTGAAGCCTGACGCCGACATGGACGCGCTGATCACGAAGATCCGCGCGCCCTACGAGGCCAGGCTGGCCGAGCGGCTGGCCGTCACCGACGGGCTGCTGTACCGCCGCGGCAACTTCAACGGCAGCTGGGACCAGCTGCTGTGCGACGCGCTGATGGAGGTGCAGGGCGCGGAGATCGCCTTCAGCCCCGGCTTCCGCTGGGGCACGAGCCTCTTGCCCGGCGAGGCCATCACACGCGAGCTGATGATGGACCAGCTGGCCATCACCTACCCCTACGCCACCGTCACGCCGATGAGCGGCGAGATGCTCAAGACGGTGCTCGAGGACGTGGCCGACAACCTCTTCAACCCCGACCCGTACTACCAGCAGGGCGGCGACATGGTGCGCGTGGGCGGCCTGCAGTACACGATGACGCCCGGCGAAAAGATGGGCTCGCGCATCTCGGACATGCGCCTCGGCGGCCAGCCCATCGAGGCCGGCAAGACCTACAAGGTGGCCGGCTGGGCGCCGGTGGCCGAAGAAGCCGCGCGCGCCGGCAACAAGCCGGTGTGGGACGTGGTCGAAACCTGGTTGAAGGACAGGAGCCGGCATCCCGGCGGCCGCGTGAAGCCGCGCCGCATCAACACGCCCAGGCTCGTAGGCGTGGCCGGCAACCCCGGGCTGGCATGATCGTCGGCACCTTGAGGAGACCCCCATGCTGATCCGCTCGTTCATCGCCGCGTTCGTGGTGGCCACGGCCCTCGTGGCGCCCGGCCAGGCCCTGGCCCAGGACCCTGTCGTCTATCACATCGACGATGCGGCCGCGCAGGGCCTGAAGGGGCTGCGCAACATCCGCAACCACCTCGATGTCGACCCCACCGCCAAGATCACCGTGGTCACGCACGCCAACGGCGTGGACTTCCTGATGGAAGGCGCGAAGGACCCCAACGGCGGTGCCTTCGCGGGCCCGGTGGCGGCGCTGGTGGCGCGGGGCGTGAAGTTCGAAGTCTGCGAGATCACGCTGCGCAACCGCAACTTGAAGCGGGAGCAGTTCATCCAGGAGGCCGAGTTCACGCCCAGCGGCGTGGTGCGCATCGCCAAGCTGCAGAAGGCCGGCGCGGCCTACATCAAACCGTGAGATCGGCGGCCCGTGTCGGCGTCGCGGCCCTGGCGGCCTGCGTCGCCAGCGGCCTGGCCGCGGCAGCTGACCTGAAGCGGGCCCAGGAGATCGTCGAGGGCAAGTGCTTCATCTGCCACGGCGCCGAGGGCGAGAGCTCCAGCCCGGTGTTCCCGCGCCTGGCCGGCCAGCACGCGCAGTACATCGCCCGCCAGCTGGCCGACTACGCCAGCGGCCGGCGCAAGAGCTCGGCGATGCAGCCGATGGTCGAGGGCCTGTCGGCGGCGGACTTCGTGTCGCTCGGGGCCTGGTTCGAGCAGCGCCCGGCGCGGCAGCACGCCGTCGACGACCCCGAGCTGGCGCTGGTGGGCCGCTTCATCTATGCCCGCGGCAACCCGTACTCCGGCGTGCCGGCCTGCGCCAGCTGCCACGGGCCGGGCGGCCAGGGCACGGCCACATTGCCGCGCCTGGCGGGGCAGCACGCCGCCTACACCGAGCGGCAGCTGAAGCAGTTCAACCAGCGCGAGCGCAGCAACGACAACCAGGTCATGCACGCCGTGGCCAGCAGGCTCACGGAGCTCGAGGCCAAGGCGGTGGCCAGCTACCTCAGCGGCCTGCCATAGCGCGGCGCGGCGCGGGGGTGTGCACGTTCACTGGGCGGTTTTCCCGGCGGGACGGCACACTTGCGGCATGCCCGCGCCCACCCTGCCCCCCGCCACCGGCTCGCCCGGCCCGGGCCCGCAGGCGGCGGTGCGCGCGCTGCTGCTGACCGACGTCGTCGACAGCACCCAGACCGCCCAGGCCCTGGGCGACGAGCGCATGGCCGTGCTGTGGCAGGCCCACGACCGCCTGGCGCGCGACCTGCTGCCGCGCCACGGTGGCCGCGAGATCGACAAGACCGACGGCATGCTGCTGCTCTTCGAGCGCGCCGCCGACGCGCTGGACTACGCCGCCGCCTACCACGCCGGCCTGGCCGCCGTGGCCGCCTCGATGGCGCAGCCGCTGGCCGCGCGTGCCGGCCTGCACGTCGGCCCGGTGATGCTGCGGGCCAACAGCCCCGAAGACGTCGCCCGCGGCGCCAAGCCGCTGGAGGTGGAAGGCCTGGCCAAGCCGACGGCGGCCCGCGTGATGTCGCTGGCCTGCGGCGGCCAGACCCTCGTCAGCCAGGATGCCGCGCTGGCGCTGGCCGCCGAGGGCCGCGCCGATGCGCTGGCCTCGCTGGGCCACTGGCGCCTGAAGGGCGTGGCCGAGCCGGTGGAACTGTTCGAGCCCGCCGCCGGCGCCCTGGGCGCCCCGCCCGATGCCGAGAAGGCCTACCGCGTGCTGCGCCAGGGCACGCGCTGGCTGCCGGCGCGCGAGGTGCCGAACAACCTGCCGCAGCCCGGCACCGCGTTTGTCGGCCGCGAGCGCGAGCTCGACGAGATCAAGGCGCTGCTTGGCCGCGCGCGCCTGGTCACGCTGCTGGGCATGGGCGGGCTGGGCAAGACGCGGCTGTCGCTTCAGGTGGCCACCGAACTGCGTGCCGAGTTCCCGGACGGCACCTGGTTCCTCGACCTCTCGCCGCTGCGCGAGGCGGCGCTGGTGGCCGAGGAGGCGGCGCGCCTGCTGCAGGTGCAGGAGGAGCCGGGCCGCACGCTGCTGCAGGCCATCGCCTCGGCGCTGCAGGACAAGCGGCTGCTGCTCGTCGTCGACAACTGCGAGCACCTGGTCGACGCCGCGTCGGCGCTGGCGGCCACGCTGCTGCGGCAGTGCCCGGGGGTGCGGCTCGTCACCTCCAGCCGCATCGCGCTGCACGTGGCCGGCGAGCAGACCTACCCGGTGCAGCCGCTGGCCGTGCCGCGGCTGGCCGCCGGGCAGCCGGTGGACGTGGCGGCGCTGGCCGCGCTGCCGTCGGTGCAGCTCTTCGTGCAGCGGGCGCAGGCGCAGCGCGCCGCCTTCCAGCTCGATGCCGCGCAGGCCGCGGCCGTGGCCGAGCTGGTGGCGCGGCTGGAGGGCATCCCGCTGGCGCTGGAGCTGGCGGCCGCGCGCGTGCGCTCGATGGCCGTGGCCGACATCAACGCCCGCCTGAAGGACCGCTACCGCCTGCTCACCGGCGGCAGCCGCGTGCTGCAGGAGCGCCAGCAGACGCTGCGCGCGCTGGTCGACTGGTCGTACGAGCTGCTGGCCCCGCCCGAGCAGACGCTGCTGGCGCGGCTGGCGGTGTTCGTCGGCGGCTTCGATCTCGCCGCGGCCGAGGCCGTGTGCGGCAGCGAGCCGCTCGATCCGCTGGACGTCGTCGACCTGCTCGACCGCCTGGTGAGCCACTCGCTGGTGATGCTCGAAGACCGCGGCGACGGCGGCGTGCGCTACGGCATGCTGGAGACGCTGCGCGAGTACGCCGCCGAGAAGCTGCGCGAGCTGCCCGACGCCGAGCCCGTGGCGGCGCGCCACGCCGAGCACCTGTTCAGCGTCGCCAAGCAGGCGCGCGACGGCCTCAAGGGCGCCGACCACGGCCTGTGGGCCGCGCGGCTGGAAGAGGAGTTCGACAACCTGCGCGCCGCGATGGCCACCGCACGCGCCGGCATCGCCGATCCGCTGCTGGCGGCCAAGATCCCGGTGGCGCTGCAGAACTTCTTCATCACGCGCGGCTACCTCTCCGAGGGCCGCGAGATGATGCGAGCGGCGCTGCAGCTGCCGGCGGTGCGCGCCAGCGACATGGCGCGGGCCCATGCGCTGTACGCCGCCGCCACGCTCGCGGTGGCCCAGGGCGACCCGCGCGAGGCCGGCGAGCAGCTCGCCACCTGCCTGGCGCTGCGCCGGGCTGTGGGCGACCCGCGCGGTTCCGCGCAGACGCTGTCGACGCTGGCGATGGCCCAGCTGGCGGCCGGTGACGCCGCCGCGGCGCTGGTGTCCGGGCAGGAGGCTCTGGCGCTGTTCTGCGAGCTCGGCGACGGCGTCGCCGAGGCCATCGTGCAGGTGCAGCTCGGCCAGGTGCTGATCGGACTCGAACGCTGGGGCGAGGCCGTCTCGCACCTGCGCGAGGGCCTGGCCCAGGGCCGGCGCGTCGCCAACCGCGAGGTCGAGAGCGAAAGTGAGTGGCTGCTCGGCCGCTGTGCGCAGAGTGCCGGCGACTTTGCCGCCGCACGCCAGCACCTCGAGCGCGCGCAGGCCATCGCGCTGGACGCCGGGGACCGCCGCAGCCAGGCCCGGGCCGAGGCCGCGCTCGGCCGGCTGGCGCTGCAGCTGGGCGCGCACGACGACGCGCGCCGCCGCATGGCAGCCGCGCTGGCCGCCTTCCAGGCCTACGACATGCGGGCCGAACTGCTGGCCTCGCTGGAGGACCATGCCGCCCTGGCCCACGCGCTGACGCAGCCCAGCCAGGCCGCGGTGCTCCTGGGCGTGGCGGCGCGTGCCCGGGCGGCCTCGGGCCTGGCCCGCGAGCCGTTGGCCGCGGTCCAGGTGGCCGTGCTCGAGGAATCGCTGCGCGACGCGCTGGGCGACTGGGGCTGGACCGAGGCGGCGACCGCCGCCGACGCGACCTCGCTCGTCGACGCGCTGGCCGCGGCGCTGTCGCTCGAACCGACGTCGAGCCTGGCCACCGCCTGAGCGGCAGCCCGGATTCGGCTCAGGCTCGGCTCAGTGCCGCTTCAGGCGCGCCGGCGCAGGGCGGCCAGCAGGCCGACGGCCGCCGCGGCCAGGGCCAGCGTGCCGGGCGCGGACACCGGGGTGGTCGTCGCAAACGGCGCGAAGTTCACGACGGCGGCCGTGCTGTTGGTGCCGCGCGGGTCGCTCTCGGCGCGTGCGGCATACCACGACAGCGACGCCGTGCGCGCGTCGGCCGTGGGCGACAGCGAGATGTCCAGCGAGAAGAAGGCGTTGAACGGGCTGCTGCCCGGCCGCGCCTCGGGGATCGTGCTGCCCACCTTGTCGATGCCGGCGATCTCGAACTGCGTGACCTCGCCACCCTGGATCAGGATCTTGGTGAGCACCGTGGCCGTAGTGAAGTCCAGCGTCTCGAGGATCGTGGTCGGCGCCAGCAGGTTGTACAGGCGCACCTTGGCGTCGAACACCGCGGCCGCCCCGCACGTGGTGGAGTTGATGACGATCAGGCCATCACCCAACGCCAGGCAGGCATCGGGCACCTCCACCACCACCGTGCCTTCCCAGCCGAGGTCGCTGAACGGCGAGCCGTAGGGCGGATCCCAGTCGCCCTGCACGAAGGCGGCCTGGGCCGAGGTGGCCAAGCCCAGCGTGGCCAGCAGGCCGACGATCCGGGAACGGGGGAACTTCGCCAACGGTGATGAGCTCATGGTTTTCTCGGGGTGTGGACACAGCCGGTAACGGCGCACTGTATCGACAGCCGCCGCCGGTGTCGGCCATCGGCGCCCCCGCGGCCGCGGGGGTGACCGCACACTTGAGTGTTCCAACAACGATCACGGAGACCAACCCCATGCCGTTCACGCGCCGCCACTGGCTTGCCTTGTGCATGGCCCCGATGCCCGGCCTGCGGGCGCACGCGCAGGCCGCCTGGCCGACCAAGCCGGTGCGCATCGTCGTGCCGTTCGCCGCGGGCGGCACCACCGACATCCTGGCCCGCGCGCTGGCGCCGGAGTTGCAGCGGGCCTTCGCCGCTTCGGGCCAGCCCTTCGTCGTCGACAACAAGCCCGGCGCCGGCGGCAACAACGGCGCCGCCGAGGTGGCCAAGAGCCCGGCCGACGGCCACACGCTGCTGATGGGCACGGTGGGCACGCACGCCATCAACCCGAGCCTGTACCCGAAGATGCCCTACGACCACGTGAAGGACTTCGTGCCCGTCACGCTGGTGGCCGGCGTGCCCAACGTGCTGGTGATGAACCCGGCCAAGGCGCAGGCGCTCGGCATCGACTCGGTGGCCAGCTTCGTGAAGGCGCTGAGGGCCAACCCGGGCCGTCTGAACATGGCCAGCTCGGGCAACGGCACCAGCATCCACCTCGCCGGCGAGCTCTTCAAGAGCATGACCGGTACCTTCATGGTCCACCTTCCCTACCGCGGCAGCGGCCCGGCGCTCATCGACCTGATGGCCGGCAATGTGGACGTGATGTTCGACAACCTGCCCAGCGCCATGCCGCACATCAAGAGCGGCAAGCTCAAGGCGCTGGCCGTGACGAGCGCGCAGCGTTCGGGCGCGCTGCCCGAGCTGCCCACGGTGGAAGAAGCCGGCGGCGCCGCGCTCAAGGGCTACGAGGCGAGCTCGTGGTTCGGCCTGCTGGCGCCGGCCGGCACGCCGAAGGAGGTGGTCGACCGCGTGCAGCAGGAAACCGCCAAGGCCCTGGCCACGCCGGCCATGAAGGAGCGGCTGCTGGCCCAGGGCGCCATCCCGAGCGGCATGACGAGCGCCGAGTTCGCGCGGCTGATCGCCGCCGAAACCACCAAGTGGGCCGGTGTCGTGAAGGTCTCGGGCGCGAAGGTGGACTGACCGGCCCGCGCCGCCGCACGGCTCCAGCGCGGCCACGCGCGGGCGGCTGGCATGATCGCAGCCTTTTGACGCCGCCCCGACGGCCAGGAACGACTTCGAATGTGTGCCAGCAAGGTGGCCGAGGGCAAGCAGCGCGGCTGGATCATCCCCATCGGCGGGGCCGAGGAGAAGGAAAACGCCCCGGCGATCCTGAAGCGCTTCGTGCAGCTGGCGGCCGAGGCGGGCGACGGCCGTGCCGACATCGTCGTCGTGCCCACGGCCAGCCAGCTGGCCGACACCGGCGCGCGCTACGAGCGCATCTTCTCGGAGCTGGGCGCGGCCCGCGTCACGGCCATGGACTTCGACACCCGCCGCGACTGCGAGGAGCCCGGCCGGCTCGACCGCCTGCAGCAGGCCAGCGGCGTTTTCTTCACCGGCGGCAACCAGCTGCGCCTGACCACGCTGCTCGGCGGCACGCCCATCGCCAAGGCCGTGCGCGTGGCCAACGCCGCCGGCGTGCCGGTGGCCGGCACCAGTGCCGGCGCCGCGTTCATCAGCGAGCACATGATCGCCTTCGGCAGCGAAGGCAGCACGCCGGTGGCCGGCAGCGTGCGCCTGGCGCCGGGCCTGGGCCTGACCAACCGCTTCGTCATCGACCAGCACTTCCGCCAGCGCGACCGCCTCGGCCGGCTGCTCACCGCGCTGGCCTACAACCCGTTTGCCGTGGGCATCGGGCTTGACGAAGACACGGCGGCCTTCATCGCGCCCGACAACACGGTGCACGTCGAGGGCTCGGGCGGCATCACGGTGGTCGACGCCGCCGAGGTGGACTTCAGCTCGATGGACGCCATCGACGAGGGCCAGCCGGTGTGCCTGCTGGGCGTGAAGCTGCACGTGCTGACGAAGGGCGCCACCTTCAACCTGCACACGCGAAAGGCCGACGCCGGCACGCTGCGGCAGCCCAAGCGCTGAGCCGGCGCTGGCATCATCGTTGCGCGCCACGCGCATCAACTCACAACAGCCGGAGGGCAGGGTGCGGATCCTCGAACGCAACGTCTACGTCGGGCCTTCGCTCTACGCCCACTTCCCGGTGATCCGCGTGCTGCTCGACCTGGGGCCGCTGGAAGACTGGCCCAGCGGCCGCCTCGGGCCGGCCTTCGTCGACGGGCTGCTGGCCGCGCTGCCGGGCCTGCAGGAACACGGCTGCAGCTTCGGCGAGCCCGGCGGCTTCGTGCGGCGACTGCGCGGCGGCCCCGCCGTGGGCGACGACCCCGAGCAGCAGCAGGGCACCTGGCTCGGCCATGTGCTCGAGCACGTGGCCATCGAGCTGCAGAACATGGCCGGCGAGGACGTGAGCTTCGGCAAGACCCGCGGCATCGAGGGCCGGCCCGGTGTGTACAGCGTGGTCTACGAGTACGCGCAGCGTGACGAGGGCATCGAGGCCGGCGAGCTGGCCATCCGGCTGCTGACGAGCCTGCTGCCGGCCGAGCTGCAGCCGGCCGATGTGCTGCCCGAGGACTGGGCCTGGCCTGAGGCCCGCCACGAGTTCATCCGCTGGGCGCAGCGACGCGCGCTCGGGCCCTCGACGAGCTCGCTGGTCAAGGCGGCCGAGGCGCGTGGCATCCCCTGGCTGCGCCTGAACGAGCAGAGCCTCATCCAGCTGGGCCACGGCAAGTTCCAGCAGCGCATCCAGGCCACCGTCACCGGCCGCACCAGCTACATCGCTGTGGAGCTGGCGCAGGACAAGGAAGAGACCAACAAGATCCTGGCGCAGTGCGGCCTGCCGGTGCCGAAGCAGGAGCTGGTGCGCAGCGCCGAACGCGCCGTGCGCGCGGCCGAGCGGCTGGGCTACCCCGTGGTCACCAAGCCCTACAACGGCAACCACGGCCGCGGCATCACCGTGGGCCTGGCCACGCCCGACGAGGTGCGCGCCGGCTTTGCCGCGGCGGCCGAGCACAGCAGCAGCGTCATCGTCGAAACGATGCTCAGCGGCGACGACCACCGGCTGCTCGTGGTGGGCGGCGAACTCGTGGCGGCGACGAAGCGCACGCCGGGCCAGGTGGTGGGCGACGGCGTGCACACGATCAGGCAGCTCGTGGACATCGTCAATCAAGACCCGCGCCGCGGCGTCGGCCACGAGAAGGTGATGACGCGCCTGGAGTTCGACGCCCAGGCCGAGACCATGCTGCAGCGCCAGGGCCTCACGGCCGAACACGTGCCGGCCGCCGGCGTGGCCGTGCCGCTGCGCAGCACCGCCAACCTCTCCACCGGCGGCACCGCCACCGACGTGACCGACGTCATCCACCCCGACAACCGCGAGATGGCGGTGCGCGCCGTCACCGCCATCGGGCTGGATGTCGGCGGCGTCGACTTCCTGTGCCGGGACATCACCGAGTCGTACAAGGACGCCGCCAACGCCGGCGCCGGCATCTGCGAGGTCAACGCCGCGCCGGGCTTCCGCATGCACGTGGCGCCCAGCGAAGGCACGCCGCGCGACGTGGCCGGCCCGGTGATCGACATGCTGTTCCCGGCCGGCGCCGCCAGCCGCGTGCCGATTGCGGCGCTCACCGGCACCAACGGCAAGACGACGACCGCGCGCATGCTCGCGCACATCACCAAGATGGCCGGCTACACGCCGGGCCTCACCACGACGGACGGCGTCTACATCGACGGCAACCGCACCGTCGAAGGCGACATGACGGGCCCGGTGGCCACGCGCATGGTGCTGGCCGACCCGAAGATCGACATGGCGGTGCTCGAGGTGGCGCGTGGCGGCCTGCTGCGCGCCGGCCTGGGCGTGCCCTTCGTCGACGTGGGTGCGGTGCTCAACGTGAAGAGCGACCACCTCGGCATGAAGGGCATCGACACGCTGGAGCAGCTGGCGGAAGTGAAGCGCATCCTCGTCGAAGTGGCACGCGACTGCGCGGTGCTCAACGCCGACGACGAGAACGTCATCCGCATGTCGGCCCACACCGACGCCAAGCATCTCTGTTATGTCACCGTCAACCCGCAGCACGCCGTGGTGCGCGAGCACATCCGCGCCGGCGGCCGCGCCTGCGCACTGGAGGCCGGCGTCAACGGGCAGATGATCACGCTGTACGACAAGGGACGCCACATCCCGCTGATGTGGACGCACCTGATCCCGGCCACGCTCGAAGGCCGCGCGATGCACAACGTGAGCAATGCGATGTTCGCCGCGGCCATGGCCTTCAGCCTCGGCATCAAGCTCGACGCCATCCGCCAGGGCCTGCGCACCTTCGACAGCACCTTCTTCCAGGCCCCGGGCCGCATGAACGTCTGGGACGAGCACCCGTTCAAGGTGATCTTCGACTACGGCCACAACGCGCACGCCGTGGGCATGCTGGCCGAGCTGGCGGGCAAGCTCGAGGTGCGCGGCCGCCGCCTCGTGGTGGTGGCCGGCCCGGGTGACCGGCGTGATGAAGACATCCGCGACATCGCGCGCGCCGTGGCCGGGCGCTTCGACCACTACGTCTGCAGGCGCGACGACGGCCTGCGCGGCCGCGAGAGCGACGAGGTGCCGAAGATGATCGCCGCCGTGCTGCGCGAGCAGGGCGTGCGCGAGGACCAGATCACGATCATCCCCGACGAGCAGGAGGCCATCGACCACGCGCTGCGCATGGGCCGCGAGGGCGACCTGCTGCTGATCTTCGCCGACGCGCTGACCCGCAGCTGGAAGCAGGTGATCAAGTTCAAGCCCGAGGGCGCGGTGGCCCGGCCCCGGCCCGCACCGGCGCCGGCCCCGGCCCAGGCCGCCGCCACTGACCGCGAGGCCGACGACGACGGCGGCGCCCCCGGCGCGTCCGGCCTCACCGGCGACGACACGGCGCTGGCCGCCGCCGGCTTCGTGCGCGACGACCGCGGCCTGCGCTTCGTCGGCGAGGCGGCGGATTGAGCGCGGAGCCCGCCGAGCCGCGCCACGCCTTCGACGAATCGCGCCGGCTCATCGGCGCCAACCGCTGGTACGCCGGCCCGGCCGTGACGCTGGTGCCGCTGGGCCCGGCGGCGGCCGACGGCGCGGCACAGGGGCGCTGGATCGCCCAGGTGGTGGCCACCAGCGCGGCGCTGGGCTGGCCCCAACCCGACCCGCGCGTGCACCTGCATGCGCAGGGCGTGATCCTGGCGTTCGCGGCGCCGGCCGAGGCGCTGTTCACCGCCACCGAGGTGAACGAGTGGGCCTGGGAGCGCGCCGTGGCCGCGCACCCGGGCCACGCGGCGGAAGGCTTCGACCTCGCGCAGCCGGCCACCGACGACGCCCGCGACCACTTCCGCGCCCGCGCCGAGGCCGAGCGCTCGCGGCCGCTGCAGCGCCTGGCCGAGGCTGCCGACGCGCACGACCTGCCGCTGCTGATCGACGACGACAGCGTCTCGGTGGGCGAGGGCCGTGGCAGCCGCGTCTACCCGCGCGCCGCGCTGCCGCTGCCGCTGGACGTGCCCTGGGCCGCGCTCGGCACCTGCCCGAAGGTGCTGGTCACCGGCAGCAACGGCAAGACGACGACGACACGGCTCATCGCCGCCATCGCGCGCGCCGCCGGCTTCGTGCCCGGGCTGTGCAGCACCGAGGGCCTGGTGGTGGGCGGCGAACGCATCGAGACGGGCGACTGGTCGGGCCCGGCCGGCGCCCGGGCCGTGCTGCGCCACCCGCAGGTGACGGCGGCCGTGCTGGAGACGGCGCGCGGCGGCATCCTGCGCCGCGGCCTGGCGGTGACGCAGGCCGACGTGGCCGTCGTCACCAACGTGAGCGCCGACCACCTGGGTGAGCACGGCATCGACAGCGTCGAGGACATCGCCTTCGTGAAGCTCGCGGTGGCGCATGCGCTGTCGCGGCCGGCCGGCCGCACGCCGGGCACGCTGGTGCTCAACGGCCAGTGCGACCCGCTGCTGCGCGTGGCCGTGCACTTGCCGCACTCGGCCCACGCCACCTGGGCGCTTTTTGGGCGCGAGCACGACGCACCGCTGCTCGTGGCGCTGCGCCGCCACCGCGGCAGCACCTGTGGCGGGCGCGACGGGCGGCTCGTGCTCACGCTGGACGGGGTCGAGCACGACCTCGGCGCCATCGCCGACCTGCCGCTGGCGCTGGGAGGCGCGGCGCCCTACAACGTCGAGAACCTGGCGGCTGCAGCCCTGGCGGCGGCGGCGCTGCGCTGGCCGCTCGACGAGGTGCGCGAGGTGCTGCACCGCTTCGGCGCCGACCCTGCCGACAACCCCGGCCGCCTGGAGCGCCACGACTTCCGCGGCGCCACGGTGCTGGTGGACTACGCGCACAACCCCGACGGCCTGGCGCAGTTGCTGGGCGTGGCGCGCGCACTGCGGCCCGAGGGCCGGCTGCTGCTGCTGCTGGGCCAGGCCGGCAACCGCGACGACGAGGCCTTGGCCGAGCTGGCGCGGGTGGCCGCCGTGGCGCGGCCCGACCTCGTGGTGATCAAGGAGCTGTCGGCGATGTGGCGCGGCCGCCAGCGCGGTGAGGTGCCGGCGCGTCTGCGGGCCGGCCTGCTGGCGGCCGGCCTGCCCGAGGCCCGGCTCGCCGATGGTGGCGACGAGGCCGACGCCGCGGCATGGCTGCTGGCCGAGTCACGGCCCGGCGATCTGCTGGTGCTGCCGCTGCACACGGCAGCGGGGCATGCCGCGCTGCGCGACCGCCTCGTGCTGCCGTGACAAGTTACCGGGTGAGCTGTCGACATAACTGACACGTCGCCACCAGCGGCGATGTAACTACTTGTCGCATCTGGGGTGGCACGAACCCTGCTGTTGCATGTCGTCAACTAACCAAAAGGCCAGCCCGGCCTGGAGCCCGATCCCCATGAAAGCACTCTCGACCCTCGCTCGCGCCTCGGCTGCGCTGGCCGTTGCCCTTGCCGCCGGCGCCACGCAGGCGGCCGTCGTCGACTTCGAGTCCGTGACGTCGGACCAGTTCGCCGGCGTCATCAATGCCGACGGCTACCAGTGGACGTTCAGCGCAGCCGGCTGGTTCATCGGCCCTGCCACGGTGGCGTTCTGCCCCTCGTGCACGACCAACGGCACCAGCCGCCTCGTCGCGGCCGGCGACCGCGGTGACACGGCCCGCGTGACGATGACCGATCTCGGCGGCGCCGCCTTCGATCTGGCCTCCTTCGACGCCGCCACCGCCAACAGCACCGAGACGAACATCATCGACGTGCTCGGCACCTACGCCGCCGGCGGCACCGTGTCGGCCAGCTTTGCCATCGACGGCAGCTTCGATGGCTACAGCCTCTCGGGCTTCACGGGCCTGAGCAGCGTGGTGTTCTCGTCGCGCATTTCCGGCAGCTACAACTTCGGCGGCTTCAGCATCGACAACCTGAGCAGCACGGGCACGGCCGTGTCGGCGCCGGGTTCGCTGGCCCTGAGCGGCCTGGCGCTGCTGGCCCTGGGTGGCGTGGCCCGCCGCCGCGGCGCCGCTCGCTGAGCGGCTCGACACCGCCCGCCCCTGAGCGGGCGGGCGGCGCCACGGGTGCGTGGCCTTTCCTCATGACAGCCGCCGGTGTCACCGCCGCGCGGCTGTTGTCTTTCTGGCGCTGCCGGCGCATGGCCGGCGGCAGCGCCAGGATCAGGCGCAGCGGCAGGCCCCGGCCACGGCCAGGCGGGCCACGAGCGCCGCAGCGTGCTGCCGCAGCTCGGGGATGGCCGTGGCCTCCCAGTCGCGCGCCTTCAGCAGCGGCCCCACGTAATGCAGCCAGGGCGCGGTGCGACCCTGGGCGTCGGCCACGCGGTAGTCGGCGTCGACGAGCAGGCCCAGGCCCAGCGCGTCGGGCACCACCAGCCCGTCGGCGCACAGTGCCGCCACCAGCGGGGAGGCGCTGCCCGCCAGCCGGCCCGAGGGTGCGGTGCAGTTGACGACGTGGTCGACGATGCGTTCGCGCAGCCCCACGGCACCCCGCGGCCGCCAGCGCAGCGCGAAGCCGCCGCCGGCGGCCGGCTGCAGCGCGACGATGCGGCCGGCCTCCAGCGTCAGCCGGCCGTCGGCGCGCCAGCGCTCGAACACCGCGTGGGCTTCGGGCGCGCAGCGGTGGCGCAGCGTGTCCCAGTGCGGCTGCAGGTGGCGCAGGAAGCGGCGGCGGTCGGCCGCGCCGAGTGCGCGCCACCAGCCGGGGGTGTGCGGGCGCAGCGCGCCGATCCAGTCGCGCCAGTCCTCGCCGCGGGCCACGGCGGCGCCGATGGTCTGGCGCAGGGCCCGCAGCTGCGCGCGCAGCGTGGGGCCGGCACCGGCCAGCACGGACGCGACTTCGGGGTGCGCCGGCCGCTCGCGCTGCGGGCGGTGCGGCTGCGGCGCCAGGCCCCGGCGCGACAGCAGGTGCACCGGGCCACGGTGGCCGGCGCGGTCGAGCGAGACCAGCATGTCCAGCGCCGTGAGGCCGGCGCCGACCAGCAGCACGCGCGCGTCGGGCGGCACGCACTCGGCCAGCGGCTGGCGCCAGGGGTCGCCGGTGTAGGCGGGGCCGAGCTGTTCGCGCGTGGCGGCGTCGAGCGGGTGCTCGGGCGCCACATGCCCGAAGGCCAGCACGATGTGCTCGGCCCGCAGTTCGCGGCCGTCTTCGAGCAGCACGGCCGCCGGCAGACCACCCGCGGGGGGGCGCACGCGCAGGGCGCGCCCCACCACACGCTGCAGCCGCGCGCCCTGCGGGCCCGCGGCGCTTTCGGCGGCTGCCAGCAGCGACTCGAGGTAGGCGCCGTAGATGCGCCGCGGCACGAAGGAGCCGGCATGCCAGCGCGCGTCGACCCAGCGGCAGTAGCGCAGGAAGTTGTCGGGGTCGTCGGCCAGCGCGCTCATGTTGCCGGCCGGCACGTTGAGCACGTGCTCCAGGCTGTCGGTGCCGTAGGCCAGGCCGCGTGCCATGCGGCCGGACTCGTTGAGCAGCACCACGTCCAGCGGCTCGCGCGCCTGCCGCAGCAGCTGCACCGCGGTGGCGGTGCCGCTGAAGCCGGCGCCGATGATCAGGATGGTGGGGCGGGCTGGGGGCATCGGGTGCCGATTGTCGCGGCACCGCCAAGTGTCAAGCTACGGCGCGCCGTTGAGCGAACTCAGCGAGAACGGCGTCCCGACGAACACGCCGATGGCCCAGCCGCCGCCCTTGCTGGCCCACGACAGGCTGATGCCGGCGTTGCGCTTGCCCTTGTCGCTGTCGGTGCCGCTGCGCACCAGGTAGAGGGGCAGATCGATCGAGGTCTTGTCGGTGCGGGCGTTGTGCTCGATGGCCAGTCCGAGGTCGACGTGGGGCCCCACGGACTGGCGCTGGTAGCCGAGTTTCGTCACCGTCTCGTAGCGCCGGACCGGCGCGCCATCGCCGCCGGTCAGGCAGTCAAGCACGCTCGAGCCGGAGATCGGCGTGGGCGGGCACAGCGTCACCGTGTTGTCAGAAGGCGTGGCGCGCCGCTGGCGTTCCACGCGCAACGAGAACAGCTGCGCACCGTCGGCATTGCGCGAAAAGATGACGTGTCCGCCGAGCGAGGCCGGCGAACTGCGGTCGGTCCTGAGCTTGGACAGGTCGGCGCGGTCGACGTACTCCAGTTCCTGTCGGGCGGAGCTGAAGCTGAGGCCCGGCGCGAAGAAACCCAGGCGATCGCCCAGGCTGAGCGCCACGCGGGTGTAGCTCAGCTCCACCTTCGGGCGTCCGGCCAGGCCATCGGCCGAGCGGCGCCACAGCGTCGTGCGCGCCTTCTCGGTGTCCAACGGCGTCGAGACGATGATGTTGAAGCGGTTCAGCGAGTCCGAACCCCGGCGGTCGAAGCTGTAGCGCAGCGACGCCGTGGAGCCGGCTGTGGTGGCCGTGAGTGTGGCCGCGTCCTGGCCGGCCAGTGTGGCCGCGTCGGTGCTGTCCTCCAACAACTCCAGGAACCGCCGCGCCCGCATTTGGCGCCACATGGGCTCGTCGCTGGTCCGGGCCTGCCAGGCGAGCTCGCGCGTCTCGCGCACGGCCTTCGTCAGCGCCAGCTGCTGACGGCCGAGTTCGCGCAGCGACTGCTGACCCAGGGCCACCAGCGACTCCCAGTCCTCGCCCAGTGCGCATTGCGCCGATCCGTCGGCATTGCGGGTGCAGCGGCCCAAGGCCAGGGCCCGAAGCACGAGCGCTTCGGAGTGCGTTTTCATCGCTTCGGCGGCCTTGCTGGCGGCCTTGGCGACGTTGCCGGCCGTGTCGATGAGTTTGACGGCGTCGGGCGCACCCGTGGCTTGCGGCGCATTGTTGGCGCCCGTGCCGCCTTTCAGCCGCTTCAGCAAGTCGGCGGTGGCCATCGAAACGGCGGCGTCGGCCTTCTCGACCTCGGCCTTGGCCGACGCCATCGTGGCCGGTGTCGCGGCGGCGCCCGCCAGCACCGGGCCGGCGCCGCCCTGGACCGCGGTCTCCAGCCACGTGACTTCGGCGCCGAGCGAGGCCGTGTCGCAGCTCGTCTCGGTCTCGACTGGACGGGCCTCACGGCAGCGACCGATGGCTGCGGCCAAGCGCGCGGCCAGGGCCGTTCGATCGGCGGCCAGCACCACAAGCTGCGGAACTTCCGCCGCCAGCCCCGCGCAGTCGCGCGTCGGCGTGGCCGCCTGGCAGGCCGCCAAGGCGCGACGTGTGTTGTCCTGGCGTGTCTGCAGCGGCACCGCGAGCGCCTCGGTTCGGGCGCGCAGCGCATCGAGGCTGGCCGTGTCGGCCGCGAGGGTCGATGACGACAGCGCGCACAGGGCCGTGGCCAGGCAGGCCAACGCGCACGCACCCACGTGCCGGACTGCATTGCCCATGGGACTCTCCTCCTTGTTGTTCGTTCTGCGATGCTGCCCCAAGCCCGGGGGGCACGACGCCCCCTCGGCATGGGGCATGGCGGCTGGTGCCCCTCCGGCCTGTCGCCCTATCATGGTCGGTTGGGCCCGGACCCGCCACGCCGGCGGCCGGCCGTTCCAGACCACCTGCCTGCCGATGCCCCCGCCCCTGGTTCCCGTGCCTGCCCGTGCGCCCAGCGCCGAGACCCCCATGCTCCGGGTCCGCGGCGCGCGCACGCACAACCTCAAGAACGTCGACCTCGACATCCCCAAGCACGCCTTGGTGGTGATCACGGGCCTTTCCGGCAGCGGCAAGAGCAGCCTCGCCTTCGACACCCTCTATGCCGAGGGACAGCGCCGTTATGTCGAGAGCCTGTCGGCCTACGCGCGGCAGTTCCTGCAGCTGATGGACAAGCCCGATGTCGACGTGATCGAGGGCCTGAGCCCTGCGATCAGCATCGAGCAGAAGGCCACCAGCCACAACCCGCGCAGCACGGTCGGCACGATCACCGAGATCCACGATTACCTGCGCCTGCTGTTCGCCCGCGCCGGCACGCCCTACTGCCCCGACCATGATCTGCCGCTGGCCGCGCAGAGCGTGAGCCAGATGGTCGACGCCGTGCTGGCGCTGCCCGAGGACACGCGGCTGATGATCCTGGCCCCCGTGGCGCGCGATCGCAAGGGCGAGTTCGCCGACCTCTTTGCCGACATGCAGGCGCGCGGCTACGTGCGCTTCCGCGTCGGCGGCACCATCGTCGAGGCCGAGTCGCTGCCCACGCTGAAGAAGGCCGACAAGCACGACATCGATGTCGTCATCGACCGCCTGAAGGTGCGAGCGGACATGAAGCAGCGCCTGGCCGAAAGTTTCGAGGCCTCGCTGCGCATCGCCGACGGGCGCGCCATTGCACTGGAGATGGACGGCGGGAGAGAACATCTCTTCAGCAGCAAGTTCGGCTGCCCGGTGTGCAGCTACTCGCTGCCGGAACTCGAGCCGCGCCTCTTCAGCTTCAACAGCCCCGTCGGCGCCTGCCCGTCCTGCGACGGGCTGGGGCAGGTGACGGTGTTCGACCCCGATCGCGTGGTCGGCTTCCCCGAGCTCAGCCTGGCCAGCGGCGCGATCAAGGGCTGGGACCGGCGCAACAGCTACACCCACAGCCTGCTCGAGGCCGTGGCGCGACACCTCGGCTTCGACATCGAGACGCCGTTCGAGAAGCTGCCCGCGCGCGTGCGGCAGGTGGTGCTGCACGGCAGCGGCGACGAGGCCATCGAGTTCACCTACACGGCCGAAGGCAGCGGCGGCCGCGGCAAGGCGCGTACGGTGAAGCGCAAGCACCCCTTCGAAGGCATCATCCCCAGCTTCGAGCGCCGCTTCCGCGAGACCGACTCGGCCACCGTGCGCGAGGAGCTCGCCCGCTACCAGGCCGCCAAGCCCTGCCCGCAGTGCCAGGGCACGCGGCTGCGGCGCGAGGCGCGGCATGTATTTCTGCAGCACGCCGACACCGGTGAAGGCCCCGAAAGAGGCCCGCAGAAGGGCCTGCCCATCTACGCCATCGAACACGCCACGCTGGCCGAGGCGCTGGCCTACTTCCGTGGCCTGAAGCTCGTGGGCGCCAAGGCCGAGATCGCCGACAAGATCGTGCGCGAGATCGAGAGCCGCCTGCGCTTCCTCAACGACGTCGGCCTCAACTACCTGAGCCTGGACCGTGGCGCCGACACGCTCAGCGGCGGCGAGGCGCAGCGCATCCGGCTGGCCAGCCAGATCGGCAGCGGCCTCTCGGGCGTGATGTACGTGCTCGACGAGCCCAGCATCGGCCTGCACCAGCGCGACAACGAGCGCCTGATCGGCACGCTGAAGCACCTGCGCGACCTCGGCAACAGCGTGCTCGTGGTCGAGCACGACGAAGACATGATCCGGGCCGCCGACCACGTGGTCGACATGGGCCCGGGCGCCGGCGTGCACGGCGGCCGCGTCATGGCGCAGGGCACGCCCGACGAGGTGGCGGCCAACCCCG
>JAIXTY010000271.1 GCA_027483705.1 Rubrivivax sp. | reverse complement strand
GAGCTAAGCTGCCCGCGTAGGCAGGTACTGTAAGCCCGGACTGAGACAATGTACGGAGTACCTCAGGCCGGGCTTACAGTGCCTGCCGTAGCGGGTCAGCTTGAGCGAGGGGTTAGGCCTCAGCGTGGCTCTCATGCGGTAGTTGCTCTTGGGCCTGTCTTGAGGTCAGGATGCTCTGTGAGCATAGACTGGGCTAGATGGAAGTCATTGATAGATGAGAAGATGTAGCGTTCACTCCAGATTACCTGAAGAGAGTTGAAGTTCTCAACGTTTGCAGGCGAGTACGGAACAGGCTCACCGCTAAGCAGGGCGTCGCTCATGCGTACAACTTCGTGAGGTTCTGGCCCAGACACGCCTTCATTTCGTGTGCTGATCTCGAGCGCTCCGCGGTGAACGGTTTCAACGAGCGTAGGGCACCACATCGCCAACGCTCGCGTGGGGGAGAGAGGGAGATAGATCTCAATACCGGGCAGAGCGAGCCCCAGGTTCCCTCGGTTCGGTCGTTCGACCAAATTCTGGCGAACTAGTGGATTGTCGCTGAGCAGAAATGGAGCCTTGCGTGTTGTTGAGGCGAGCACCCATTCCTTGTTAAGGAAGTGTTCTGAGTATGTGTCCGGTGCCTTGTAAATGACGCGGGCAGTTTGTTCCTTGAGGTCGTTGGCAGAGAGATCTTGGATCAATTGATCAGCTTGTGAACCCGGTTCGACCTGATCTCCGGCTAGCTGAATGTGCTCGCGAATCATCCTTGGAAAGGCGTCCCATTCCTCGCGGAACGTTCTCGTTCTGACGAGTTGGACGGCCAAGAACGCCGCAAGAATCTCCCTCTGTTCCGCGGCAAGCGTCTTTACGGAGTCCGCTTCAATGATGGAGTGAACCACAGAGTGTGCTTCTCCTTCGAGAGCAGCAAGCCATGGCTCGAGTGAAATGGAGTGACCTTGGTACTCAAAATCATAGAACCGGCTCTCGCTAGCTACGTTTCTCACGTTCGATGGAAATGCTCGCGACGAGGACTTGTCGTAGACCCAGACTTGATCCTTCTTGCCATTGCCAAACTTCCTCAGCAGAAACTGTGGAACGTAGTGTTGGACTTTTGCAATCGCCATGGGCGCAAAGGACGAGAATCTGAGGCCTAACGTTCGAGCTGAGCCGCCCGCGGAGGCAGGCTTTGTAAGCCCGGACTGAGAGAATGTATCGCGTACCTCAGGCCGGGCTTACAAAGCCTGCCGTAGCGGGTCGGCTCGAGCGAGGGGTTAGGCAGCACTGAGGGTTTTCCCGTGAAGCTCCGGGTTAGGTAACGGCACTTCCGCTTTCTGACATGCAGCGGTGCGTCGCGCTCCGCGCAGAAGAAGGTGGTGTGTCGGATCTTCAAGCCGCCGCACCAGCTGCGGCTGAGCGAAGCCACAAGCGGCTGGTGAGCGGCGGCCCGACCAACTGATTGAGCTTTGGCTGCTTGATCAGAGCGCTTCGCCCGAGTGAAGCGGCTGAGAAAGTGCTGTACTCTTGGCCGAATCATTGACATGACGGAGTAGGGTGGTTCGATTCGGTCATGTGCTTGCGGCCTGAATATGTTGACGCCGAAGATGACACGTTGCTGCTCTTTCGTGGCTGTTCAGTACACGCCGACAGGCGCTGACTCTGCTGGCGCACCGCGGACCTTGTTTGTGCTGCCTAACGTTCGAGTTAACCCTGACCGCGTAGGCAGGCGCTGTAAGGCCAGGCAACGACAATGGTACACACTGGCGTTGCCTGGCCTTACAGCGCCTGCCGTAGCGGGTCAGGGTTGAACGAGGGGTTAGGCATCAGCGCAGGGCGGGACGAGGGTTCATTGCGGATCGACACGCGGCTACCGCTGCGAAAAGTAGCAGGAATAGCCCAGCCAAGACTTCGAACCAAATGGTCAGGTTTGCAGCAAGCGTATGCTCAGAACAGAGCGCGAGCATGTAGTGCGCGAGCCCGTCAATTCCGGTTGCTCCATACAGTGCGATGAACGCCAGACCCAATACCTTGAGCCTTGTTCGCGAAAGCAGGAGGCCAGCTAGCCCGACGGAGACACCCGCAATCCAGGCGAGATACACCTTCTCGCGTGTGAGCCAGTTCGGCATGCCTGGGTAGAAGGCAATGTACTCAGCGTTGTGCACGAAGTGCAGCAGATTCGCAGCGAAGAAGACCAAGAAAAGGATCTGGAGGTTTCGAGGGACGGTCGGGTTGAGCATTTCGGTTGTAATCTGATGCCTAACGTTCGAGTTAACCCTGACCGCGGAGGCAGGCGCTGTAAGGCCGGGCAGCGACGATGGTAGACACTGGCGCTGCCCGGCCTTACAGCGCCTGCCGTAGCGGGTCAGGGTTGAACGAGGGGTTAGGCCGCATTCGCGATGCTGGCGGAACTTGCTTTGGCCAGAATGGTTAGATGATGAACGAGGCGAGCATAGAACAACATTGACACGGCCAAATTGAGAACAAATGTTGTGAGCCCCCAGACGAACGGTGGATCTCTGAAGTTCTCAGGTGTGACGATGAGGGGAAAGCCGTGGTACATGAAGAGAGCGATCGCGGCGTTGAGCAGGGCGAACTTCACTCCTACTGGCACAGACAATGCAGAGAAGCGCGTTAGGAAGGCCTGCCCTGTTGACCCTCCGTTCGCACGAAAGCACTCCATGGTTCCAAGGACTCCGATGGTGCACACGGTCACCGCCTCGAGCAGGATGGACCAGTGCCTGTACCCGCCGAACCAACTGGCGAGATAGAACGTGTAGGTGTAGAGAACTGCAGCGACGACCATGTACGAAGCGGAGTCGCGCTCGCGCAACGTCTGAGTCGCAAGCTCGGTCCTGAGACGGCTGGTGTGCCAAAGGTGGATGGTCATGCGGCCTAACGTTCGAGTTAACCCTGACCGCGGAGGCAGGCGCTGTAAGGCCAGGCAACGACGATGGTACACACTGGCGTTTCCTGGCCTTACAGCGCCTGCCGTAGCGGGTCAGGGTTGAACGAGGGGTTAGGCATCACTTTTCGCGTTGAAGGCGAAGCGGTATTGGATGTTCCTCAGTGAGGGCCACAAAGACGTAGCCTCGTTCTCCAGCAACAGCTTTGCGGCTGTACCTGCACACCGCGAATGCGGTGTTGTGAACACAGGTCATCGTCACGGCGGTCAGATCATCTGCGGGGAAGAAGCGTTTGAAGTCACCTTCTGTTGACTCCTCAAGTTTGCATCCGCCTTCGCAAGTTACGTCTCGCCAAGTTCCATCAGGCTGCTTGTCCTCGATCCGCCATGCGCCTGGTTTACCAACAAGGCGCATGAGTTTCTGAGTCGGCTCGTTCTTGACGCTGATGACTCGATAGATTGCGACATCAGATGCATCAATTGCTGAAGCCCGCCCAGCGACGACGGCCAATAGAAGTAGAGCGGCGAATCGAGCTTGCATGTGATGCCTAACGTTCGAGCTAAGCTGCCCGCGGAGGCGGGCGCTGTAAGCCTGGTTCGCGATGATGCACCAAGTGCCGCGGACCAGGCTTACAGCGCCTGCCGTAGCGGGTCAGCTT
>JAIXTY010000323.1 GCA_027483705.1 Rubrivivax sp. | reverse complement strand
CAGCCAGCACGCTGCGGCTGAAGCCCTTGACGATGGCGGTGTCGCCGTAGCCGCAAGCCAACGCGTCGAAGCTCAACATCGGGTTGGGCAGGCTCTGCGGCTCGCGGAACTCGAACTCGAAGTCGCTGCTCGTGAGCACCGGCGCGAGCTTTTCCATGCGCGCCAGCGCCTTGACGCGGCTCTGCGCCTGCTTGGCCTTGCTGGCCTTGGCCTTGAAGCGGTCGATGAAGCGCTGCAGGTGCGCGATGCGCTCCTGCTGCTTGGCGTAGCTGGCGGCCGCCAGCTGCATGCGCTCGGCGCGCATCTCCTCGAAGGTGGTGTAGTTGCCGCCGTAGCGCGTGAGCACCTGCTCGTCGAGGTGCACCGTCACGCGCGTCACGGCGTCGAGGAACTCGCGGTCGTGGCTGATGATGACGAGCAGCCCCTCGAAGCGCTTGAGCCAGCTCTCCAGCCACACCAGCGCGTCGAGGTCGAGGTGGTTCGTGGGCTCGTCCAGCAGCAGCAGCTCGGCCGGGCACATCAGCGCCCGCGCCAGCTGCAGCCGCATGCGCCAGCCGCCGCTGAAGCTGTCCACCGGCGCGTCCAGCTGCGTGGTCTTGAAGCCCAGGCCCAGCAGCAGCGCCTGCGCGCGCGAGCGGGCATCAAAGGCGCCGGCTTCGTCCAGCGCCATGTGGGCGTGCGCGATGGCCTCGCCGTCGCCGTCGCCGCCGTTCATGGCCTCGGCCGCCGCCAGCTCGCGCTGCGCGGCCACCAGCGGGATGTCGCCGTCGAGCACGAAGTCGGTCGCGCCCTGGTCCGTCTCGGGCATGTCCTGCGCCACCTCGCCCACGCGCCAGCGCGGCGGGATCTCGACATCGCCCTGGTCGGCCTGCAGCTTGTGCGTGAGCAGCGCGAAGAGGCTGGACTTGCCGGCGCCGTTGCGGCCGATGAGGCCGACCTTCTCGCCGGGCTGCAACACGAGGTTGGCGCCCTGCAGCACGACCTTGACGCCGCGGCGCAGGGTGATGTCTCGGAGCGTGATCACCGTTGGTGCTCCCGCGGGTCTCGCAGCGTGATCACGTCAGGAACTCCAGGGCCGAGGCCTCGATCAGCAGCACCTGCTCGTCGCCGGCGCTGGTGGGCAGCCCGACGATCGGCAGGCGCGGGAACGCGCGGTGGAAGTGTTCGATCTCGTGGCCGATCTCCAGCACCAGCACGCCGTCGCGCGCCAGGTGCGGCTTCAGGCCGGCGAGCAGCGGGCGGATGAAGTCCATGCCGTCGGCCCCGCCCGCGAGCGAGATCGCCGGCTCGGCGCGGTACTCCGCCGGCAGCGCGGCCATCGAGCGGGCGTTCACGTAGGGCGGGTTGCACAGCACCAGGTCGAAGGGTTCGGGCCCGCCGAGCGCATCGACGGCTGCCCAGCCGTCTCCCGGCGCCAGGCGGATGCGCGCCTCCAGGCCATGGCGCTGCACGTTGAGCGCCGCCACGGCCAGCGCGTCGGCGCTCAGGTCGGTGGCCAGCACCTCGACATCCGGCCAGGCCATCGCCGCCAGCACCGCGAGGCTGCCGTTGCCGGTGCACAGGTCGAGCACGCGGCGCGTCTCGGGCGACAGCCAGGCGTCGAGTGCGCCGCTGCCGTCGGCGTCGGCGACGAGCTCGGCGATCAGCGAGCGCGGCACGATCACGCGCTCGTCCACCGTGAACGGCACGCCCTGCAGCCAGGCCTCGCCGGTGAGGTAGGCCGCCGGCTTGCGCGTGGCGATGCGCTCGGCCAGCAGCGCGTCAATCTGCGCCTGCTCGGCCGGCGCCACCGGCCGCGCGGCGTGCTCGTCGAGCGCGTCCAGCGGCAGGCCCAGGCGCCACAGCAGCAGCCAGGCGGCCTCGTCGTGGGCGTTGGTGGTGCCGTGGCCGAAGGCCAGGCCGGCGGCCTCCAGCCGTGCCGCCGCGGCGTGCACGGCCTCGGTCAGCGTCGTCACGGCAGCAGGGCTTCCAGCGTGCGGCGGTACACGCGTGTGAGCGGCTCGATGGCATCGACGTCCACCCACTCGTCCACCTGGTGGGCGCTGGCGTTGCGCACGCCGAACTCCATCACCTGCTCACACAGCGTGGCCAGGTAGCGGCCGTCAGACGTGCCCCCGGTGGTGCTGATCACCGGCGTCAGGCCGAACTCGGCCTCGATGGCCCCGGTGAGCGCCGCGTGCAGCGAGCCGGGCCGCGTGAGGAAGGGCTGGCCGCCGAGCGACCACTCGACGCTGCAGTCGAGCCCATGCCGCTGCAGCAGCGCCTCGAAGCGCTGGCGCAGGCTCTCGGCCGTGCTCTCGGTGCTGAAGCGGAAGTTGCAGTCGATGACCAGTTCGCCCGGGATGACGTTGCCCACGCCGGTGCCGCCGTGGATGTTGCTCACCTGGAACGTGGTGGGCAGGAAGTGCTCGTTGCCGTTGTCCCAGGTGGTGGCCGCGAGCTCGGCGATGGCCGGCGCCGCCTGGTGGATGGGGTTGCGCGCGAACTGCGGGTAGGCCACGTGGCCCTGGATGCCGCGCACCACCACGCGGGCGCTCAGCGTGCCGCGGCGGCCGTTCTTGACCGTGTCGCCGACACGCTCCACCGAGGTCGGCTCGCCCACCAGCGCGGCCAGCGGGCGGATGCCGCGCGCGCGCAGCACCTCCACCGCGTGCGCCGAGCCGTCGTCCGACGAGCCTTCCTCGTTGGACGTGAACAGCACCGCCACCGCGCCGGCATGCTGCGGCCGCGCCGCGACGAAGGCCTCGGCCGCCACCGTCATGCAGGCCACGGCCGTTTTCATGTCGCACGCACCGCGGCCGTAGAGCCGGCCGTCGCGGTGCGTGGGCACGAAGGGGTCGCTCGTCCAGCGCTCGCGCGGGCCGGTGGGCACCACGTCCACATGGCCGGCCAGCACCAGCATCGGCCCCGGCACGCCGGCGTCGTGCACGGCCCAGAGGTTGGCCACGCGGGCCGCGCCCTCGCCGGCATCGAGCCGCTCGCAGGCAAAGCCGGCCGCCGCCAGACGCTGCTGCAGCAGCGTGATGGAGCCGGCCTCGTCGGGCGTGACGCTGGGGCAGGCGATCAGCGCCTCGGTGAGGCGCAGCGCGTCCAGGCTCATGCAGTCATCACGCAGGCTCAGCCCCGCATCCAGGGCGGGTTGGCCAGGCGCGGGTCTTCGGGCCGCACATCGATGGAGATCTCGGTGTAGGTGGCCGACTCGGGCTCGTCCTTCTTCGGCGCGGCGCGCGACACCGGGGCCTGCTCGTTCTGCAGACGCCACAGCAGGTTGGTGGGCGAATCGGCGTAGCTCAGGCCCTCGTCGCGCGAGACGATGCCTTCGTTGATGAGGCGGGCGAGGTCCTGCTCGAAGGTCTGCGAGCCTTCGGCCAGGCTCTTCTCCATGGCCTCCTTCACGGAGGACAGGTCGCCCTTCTCGATCATCTCGGCGATGAGCTTGGTGTTCAGCAGCACCTCCACCGCCGGCACGCGCCCACCGGCGTTGGCGCGCAGCAGGCGCTGCGAGACGATGGCCTTCAGGCCCGAGCCCAGGTCGGACAGCAGCGTCGGCCGCGCCTCGGGCGAGTAGAAGCTCAGGATCCGGCCCAGGGCGTGGTAGCTGTTGTTGGCGTGCAGCGTGCTCAGCACGAGGTGGCCCGACAGCGCGTACGACAGCGCGGCGCTCATGGTCTCGCGGTCGCGGATCTCGCCGATGAGGATGCAGTCCGGCGCCTGGCGCAGCGCGTTCTTCAGCGCGATCTGCAGGCTCTGCGTGTCGCGGCCGACCTCGCGCTGGTTGACGATGCTTTTCTTGTTGCTGAACAGGAACTCGATCGGGTCCTCGATGGTGAGGATGTGGCCCGTCATCTGCTGGTTGCGCCACTCGATCATCGAGGCCAGCGTCGTGCTTTTGCCGGTGCCGGTGGCGCCCACCATCAGGATCAGGCCGCGCTTCTCGGTGATGATCTGGCTCATCAGCGGCGGCACGCCCAGGCTCTCGAGCGCCGGGATGACGAACGGGATGCAGCGGAAGACCGCCGCGATGGAGCCGCGCTGCTTGAAGGCGCTCAGGCGGAAGCTGCCCACCCGCGGGATGCTGATGCCGACGTTGAGCTCGCCGGTCTCCTCGAGCTCCTCCATCTGCTGCGGCGCGAGCAGCTCGCCCAGCAGCTGACGGGTCTGGTTGGTGGTGAGCAGCTGGTCGCTCAGCTGCAGGATCTGGCCGTGGATCTTGATGAGGATCGGCGTGTTGGCCGACATGTACACGTCGGACGCGTTCTTCTCCGCCATCAGGCGCAGCACGCGCTCGAGGTTGTTCGCCATGTCGTCGATCCTCGGTTGGGGTTCAGGCCCGGAGCAGCTCGTTGATGCTGGTCTTGCTGCGCGTTTGCGCGTCGACGCGCTTGACGATGATGGCGGCGTACATCGTGTACGGCGTGCCATCGGCGGCTGTCTTGGGCAGGCCGCCGCTCACGACCACGCTGCCGCTGGGCACGCGGCCGTAGCTGATCTCGCCGGTGCTGCGGTCGAAGATCGGCGTGCTCTTGCCGATGTACACGCCCATGCCGAGCACCGAGTTCTCCTCGACGATGACACCTTCCACGACCTCGGAACGCGCGCCGATGAAGCAGTTGTCTTCGATGATGGTCGGGTTGGCCTGCAGCGGCTCGAGCACGCCGCCGATGCCGACGCCGCCGGAGAGGTGCACGTTCTTGCCGATCTGCGCGCAGCTGCCCACGGTGGCCCAGGTGTCGACCATCGTGCCTTCGTCGACATACGCGCCGATGTTCACGTAGCTCGGCATCAGCACGACGTTCTTCGCGATGTAGCTGCCACGGCGCGCCACCGCCGGCGGCACCACGCGCACGCCGCTTTCGCGCATCTGCGCCTCGTCGAGGTGCGAGAACTTCGTCTTCACCTTGTCGAAGAAGCCCAGGTCGCCGGCACGCATGACGTGGTTGTCGGTGAGTCGGAAGCTCAGCAGCACCGCCTTCTTCACCCACTGGTGCACCACCCATTCGCCGACGCCGGCGCGCTCGGCCACGCGCAGGCGGCCGCCGTTGAGCGCGCCGATCACCTGTTCCACCGCCTGCAGCACCTGCGGCGCGTTGGCGGCGTTGATCTCGCTGCGGCTTTCCCAGGCAACGTCGATGGTGGACTGCAGCAGGGCGAGGTCGGTGGTCATGGGCGGGCTTGGGGGTTGGCGGTGGTGAACTGGACGATGCGGCGGGCGGCCTCGAGGCACTCGTCCTCGCCGGCCACCAGGGCCAGCCGCACGCGGCCGCGGCCCGGGTTGACGCCGTCCACGGCCCGCGCCAGCAGGCTGCCGGGAAGCACGTGGACATTGTATTGAGCGAGCAGCTCGCGGGCCCAGGCGATGTCGTCGCCCGGCGTGCCGTCGGCCGCGGGCACGCCGGCCCACAGGTAGAAGGCCGCGTCGGGCAGCTTCACGTCCAGCGCCGAAGCCAGCAGCGGCGTGACGGCGGCGAACTTGGCGCGGTAGCGCTGGCGGTTGGCCACCACGTGGGCCTCGTCGTTCCAGGCGGCCACGCTGGCGGCCTGCACCACCGGGCTCATCGCGCTGCCGTGGTAGGTGCGGTAGAGCAGAAAGCGCTTGAGCACCGCAGCGTCGCCGGCCACGAAGCCCGAGCGCAAGCCCGGCACGTTGCTGCGCTTGGACAGGCTGGTGAAGGCCACGAGGCGGCGGAAGTCGCCGCGGCCCAGGGCCTGCGCGGCCTGCAGGCTGCCCAGCGGCGGCTCGTCGCCGAAGTAGATCTCGGAGTAGCACTCGTCCGAGGCGATCACGAAGCCATGGCGGTCGCTCAGCTCGAAGAGGCGCTGCCACTCCGCGAGCGGCATCACCGCGCCGGTGGGGTTGCCCGGGCTGCACACGTACAGCAGCTGCGTGCGCGCCCAGGTGGCCTCGTCCACCGCGTCCCACACGGCCGCGAAGTTGCGCGCCGGGTCGCCCGGCACGAAGGCCGTCTGCGCGCCGGCCAGCAGGGCCGCGCCTTCGTAGATCTGGTAGAAGGGATTCGGGCAGACGACCGTGGCGCCCGGCTTCGACGCATCGATCACCGTCTGCGCGAAGGCGAAGAGCGCCTCGCGCGAGCCCGCGACGGGCAGCACCTGCGTGCCGGCGTCCAGCGCCACGCCGTAGCGCCGCTGCACCCAGCCGGCGATGGCCTCGCGCAGAGCAGGCTCACCCAGCGTGGCGGGGTACTTCGACAGCCCGCTCAGCGAACGCACGATGGCTTCCTCAATGAGCGCCGGCGTGGCGTGCCGCGGCTCGCCGATACCCAGAGAGATGGGCATGAGCGCCGGGTTCGGCACCACGCCCTGCGTCAGCTCGCGCCAGCGTTCGAAGGGGTAGGGGTGCAGGCGCTCGAGCAGGGGGTTCATGGGCTCCGGATTATCCCGGAGCCCCCGCCGCCAGCCGCGGCCGATGATGCGGCCATGCCCTGGACCGAGCTTCGATTCGCCTTCGCCTGGCTGCTGCCGCTGGGCGCGGCTGCGGCGGCCTGGGCCTCGCCCTGGGCGGCCTGGGCCTTCGTGATGGGCTTCATGGCCCTGGTGGCGCTGCTCGAACGCGTGCCGGCGCTGCAGCATTCACCCGGCCCCACCGGCCACCGCGGCTGGCACCGCGCCTGCCTGCTGCTGCACCTGCCGCTGCAGGGCGGCCTGCTGGTGCTGGGCGTGGCGGTGGCCGTCGCGCAGCCGGCCACGGCCGTCGGGGCTGCCGCCGTGGTGGCGCTGGGCCTGGGCGTGGGCGGCGTCACCGGCAGCCAGGGCATCACCTTTGCGCACGAGCTGGGCCACTCGCGCCGCCGGCTCGACCGCATCGCCGCGTGGCTGCTAATGGGCAGCGTGCTGTATGCGCACTTCATGGTCGAGCACTACCGCGGCCACCACGTGCGCGCCGCCACGCACGACGACCCCGCCACCGCCCGCCGTGGCGAATCGCTGTGGCGCTTTCTGCCCCGCACGCTGGCTGGCAGCTGGGCCAGCGCCTGGCGGCTCGAAGCCTTGCGGCTGCGCCAGCACCGCCGCGGCTGGGCGCACAGCCCGCTGCTGGCTGCCACGGTGGCAGAGGCCCTGCTGCTGGTGGCGCTGGGGGCGGCCTTCGGCGGCTGGGCGCTGCTCTTCTGGCTGGCGCAGGCCGCGCAGGCGGTGCTGCTGCTGGAGACCATCAACTACATCGAGCACTACGGCCTGGAGCGCAGGGCCGACGCCAGCGGCCGTCCCGAGCCCTTCGGCCTGACGCACGCCTGGAACGCCGACCACCTGGTGACCAACGCCACCATCGCCAACCTGCAGCGCCATTCCGATCACCACATGCACGCCTGGAAGCCCTTTGGCGAATTGCAGGCGCTGCCGGGCCCGCAGTTGCCCACGGGCTACGCCGGCTGCCTGCTGCTGGCCAGCGTGCCGCGCTGGTGGTTTGCGGTGATGGAGCCGCGGCTGCAGCGCCCGGGCGCCCCCGCAGGCTGAGTCCGCGGCCGTCCGGCATCACGGATGGCACAAATGATGGGGTGCCGCGCTTAAGTTCGCGGGGTTGGCGCCGAAACCCGCTGGGCAATCGATCGCGGTCCGCGGTCGCTCCGGCTTCAACCAACTCCAAGGACGTCATGAATTCGCTCGCCAACCTGCGCATCGGGGCCCGCCTCGGCTGGGCCTTCGGGTTTGTCATCCTGCTGGCGGCTGCCGTCGTGATGATCGGCATCACGCGCCTGGCGGACATCTCCGCCAGCCTGTCGCTGATCGGCATCGACCGCGTGCCCAAGGTCGTGAAGGTGGCCGAGATCACCGACCACGTGAACCTGATCGCCCGCGAAGTGCGGAACTCGTTGCTCTGGACAGACGAGTCCAAGGTCCAGGCCTCGCTTGCGGCGGCCGACGAGGCGCTGGCGGCCATGAGCCGGGTGCTCAAGGAGCTGGAGCCCACCATCACCAGCGAAGAAGGCCGGAAGCGCCTGGCCGTGGTGATGGACACCAAGGCCGCCTTCCTGCCGCTGCTGGCCCGCTTCGAGGAGAAGGTGCGGGCCCAGCAGCGCGACGAGGCCATCACGCTGCTGGCGGAGCAGCTGCGCCCGGCCCAGCTGGCCTACATCCAGGCGCTGGACGGGCTGAAGGACCTGCAGATCCAGCTCGTGGAGAAGGCGGCCGACGACGGCGAGGCGGCCTATGCACAAGCCCGGCTGCTGATGTTCGGGCTGCTGGGGGCGATGGGCCTGATCGGTGGTGCGCTGGGCTGGTGGATCACGGTGTCGATCACGCGCCCCATCCACCAGGCCGTCGAGGTGGCCGAGCGCGTGGCCGCCGGCGACCTGGGCTCCCGCATCGAGGTGAGCCGCCGCGACGAGACCGGCCGCCTGCTGGCCGCGCTGAAGGCCATGAACGAGAGCCTGGTGCAGATCGTCTCCACCGTGCGCTACAGCAGCGACAGCATCGCCACCGGCAGCGCGCAGATCGCCAGTGGCAATGCCGACCTGAGCCAGCGCACCGAGGAGCAGGCCAGCTCGCTGGAGGAGACGGCGGCGTCGATGGAGGAGCTGGGCTCCACCGTGCAGCAGAACGCCGCCAACGCCCGCCAGGCCAACCAGCTGGCGCAGGGCGCGTCGGACGTGGCCGCGCGCGGCGGCGAGGTCGTGGCCCAGGTCGTGGACACGATGAAGGGCATCAACGACAGCAGCCGCCGCATCGCCGACATCATCACCGTCATCGACGGCATCGCGTTCCAGACCAACATCCTGGCGCTGAACGCCGCGGTCGAGGCGGCCCGGGCCGGCGAGCAGGGCCGCGGCTTCGCGGTGGTGGCCGGCGAGGTGCGCACGCTGGCGCAGCGCAGCGCCGAGGCGGCGCGCGAGATCAAGAGCCTGATCACCGCCAGCGTCGAGCGCGTGGACCAGGGCACGGCCCTGGTCGACCAGGCCGGCGTCACGATGCAGGAGATCGTGAGCGCCATCCGCCGCGTGACCGACATCGTGGGCGAGATCAGCAGCGCCAGCCAGGAGCAGGCCTCCGGCGTCACGCAGGTCGGCGAGGCCGTCGGCCAGATGGACCAGGTGACGCAGCAGAACGCCGCGCTGGTGGAAGAGAGCGCCGCGGCCGCCGAGAGCCTGCGCGTGCAGGCCCAGCAGCTGGTGCAGGCGGTGTCGGTGTTCCGACTGTCGGGCGCCGAGTCGGCGCCGGTGCCGGCCGTCGCGGCACAGCGGATCATCCAGACGGCCCGCACCGCCCCGGCGCCCAGGTCGCAGGCTGGTCGCGCCACCAAGCCCGCGGCGGCGCGGCCGGCGAGCACCCAGCCCGCCGCGACGCCGACCCAGCCGGTGGCCGCAGCCACCGAGGCCGACGACCACTGGCAGTCGTTCTGAGCCGCGCGCGCGCCGGGGGCTACACCGCCACCGGCGCCTTGATGGCCGGGTGGTGCTGGTACTCCAGCACCTCGAAGTCCTCGTACGCGTAGTCGAAGAGGCTCGCCGGCCGCCGCTTGATGTTCAGCACCGGGTAGGGGTAGGGCGCGCGTTCGAGCTGCGTGCGCACCTGCTCGGCGTGGTTGCTGTAGATGTGGCAGTCGCCACCCGTCCAGACGAAGTCGCCCACGGCCAGGTCGCACTGCTGGGCCAGCATGTGTGTGAGCAGCGCGTAGCTGGCGATGTTGAACGGCACGCCGAGAAAGATGTCGGCGCTGCGCTGGTACAGCTGGCACGAGAGGCGACCGTCGGCCACGTAGAACTGGAAGAACGCGTGGCAGGGCATCAGCGCCATCTTCGGCAGCTCGGCCACGTTCCAGGCGCTGACGATGATGCGGCGGCTGTCGGGGTTGGTCTTGAGCTGCTTCACGACCTCGGCGATCTGGTCGATGTGCCCGCCGTCGGGCGTGGGCCAGCTGCGCCACTGCACGCCGTACACAGGGCCCAGGTCGCCGTCCTCGCGCGCCCACTCGTCCCAGATCGTGCAGCCGCGCTCCTGCAGCCACTTCACGTTGCTGTCGCCGCGCAGGAACCACAGCAGCTCCAGGATGATGGACTTGAGGTGGACCTTCTTGGTCGTGACCAGCGGGAAACCCTGGTTCAGGTCGAAGCGCATCTG
>JAIXTY010000102.1 GCA_027483705.1 Rubrivivax sp. | reverse complement strand
TCCTGCGGCTGAAGGCGCTGCACGGCAAGAAGGTCTACGCCGTCGTCGAGGAGATCTGCGCCTCCGGGGCCTACTACATCGCCGTCGCCGCGGACCAGATCTACGTCGACAAGGCCAGCCTCGTGGGCAGCATCGGCGTGCTGATGGACGGCTTCGGCTTCACCGGGCTGATGGACAAGCTCGGCGTCGAGCGCCGCCTCATCACCGCCGGCAGCAACAAGGGCATGCTCGATCCCTTCAGCCCGCTCGACCCGCGCCAGAAGGAGCTGGCGCAGGCCATGCTCGCGCAGATCCACGAGCAGTTCATCGGCGTCGTCAAGCAAGGCCGCGGCGAGCGGCTGAAGGTCGGCCCCGACACCTTCTCGGGCCTGGTCTGGAACGGCGAGGAGGCCGTGAAGACCGGCCTCGTCGACGGCCTGGGCAGTCTCGACTCGGTGGCGCGCGACGTCGTCAAGGCCGAGGAGATCATCGACTACACGCCTCGCGAGAACGTCGCCGAGCGGCTGGCCAAGCGCTTCGGCGCCGAGGTCGGCGCGGCGGCGGCGCGCACGCTGCACTCGATGGGCGCCCTGGGCTCCACCTCGCCGCTGAAGTGAACGACGCCACGTTCGTCGCGCTGCAGCACGTGCTGCCCAAGCTGGCGCTCACGCGCCTAGCCGGCCTGGCGGCCGGCATGCGCGGTGGCGCGCTGACGACCGCGGCCATCCGCTGGTTCATCGGCCGCTACGGCGTGAACATGGCCGAGGCCGCGAACCCCGACCCGACCGCCTACCCCAGCTTCAACGAGTTCTTCACGCGGCCTCTGAAGGCCGATGCGCGGCCGCTCGCCCAGGCCGAGTGGATCTGCCCGGTGGACGGCGCCATCAGCCAGTTCGGTGGCATCGATGGCGATCGCATCTTCCAGGCCAAGGGCCACACCTACACCACGGCCGCGCTGCTGGGCGGCGACGCGCAGCTCGCACGCCACTTCCAGGGCGGCCACTTCGCGACGCTGTACCTGAGCCCGCGCGACTACCACCGCATCCACATGCCACGCGCCGGCCGGCTGCTGCGCATGCTCCATGTGCCGGGGGCGCTGTTCTCGGTCAACCCGGCCACCGCGCGCGGCGTGCCGGGCCTCTTTGCACGCAACGAACGCGTGGTCTGCGTGTTCGACGACCCCGCCGCGGCCCCCGGCGAGCGACTGTGGGTGCTGGTGCTGGTGGGCGCCACCGTGGTGGGCAGCATGGCCACCACCTGGCACGGCGTCGTCAACCCGCCGCGGCCCGGCGGCGTGCGCGACTGGCGCTACGCCGACCAGCGCATCGAGCTCGCTCAGGGCGACGAGATGGGCCGCTTCCTGCTGGGCAGCACGGTGGTGATGCTGATGCCGCCCGGGCCGCTGGCCTGGAACCCCTCGTGGGCGCCGGGCGGCGCGCTGCGGCTGGGCGAGGTGATGGCCACGGTGCCGGCGCTGGTGGCGCCGTGATGCGACCGCCGAGCCGCGCACGATGAGCTTTGCGGCGCGGGTCGACGCCCGCGGCTGGGCCCAGGTGCTGCTGTGGGTGGTGCCGCTGCTGTGGAGCAGCAACTACGTCATCGCCCGCGCGGCCGATGGCGTGATTGCGCCGCACGCGCTGGCTGCCGGGCGCTGGCTGCTGGCGGGCCTGCTGCTGCTGCCCTTCGTCTGGCGGCCGCTGCTCGCGCAGCGCGACGCGATCCGGCGCGAGTGGCTGCACCTGCTGGTGCTGGGCTTCCTGGGCATGTACATCTGCGGCGCCTGGGTCTACCAGGCCGGGCGCAGCACCTCCAGCGCCAACATCGCGCTGATCTACGCCGTCACGCCGATGACCATCGCGGTCGCCTCGGCCTGGGCGCTGCGCGAGGCCATCAGCCGCTGGCAGTGGCTGGGCATGGCGCTGGCGCTGGCGGGGCTGCTGTTCATCATCGGCAAGGGCGATCCGGCGCGGCTGCTGGCCACGCAGTTCGTGGCCGGCGACCTGTGGATCACCGCCTGCGCCATCAGCTGGACGGCGTACTCGGTGCTGCTCAAGCGCTGGCCGTCGGCGCTACCGCCGCTGGTGCGGCTGGTGGCGGTGATCGGGGGCGGCCTCGTGATGCTGGTGCCCGGCGCGGTGTTTGAGGCCGTGCTCACCGCCACACCGGCCTGGACCTGGAAGGCCACGGCCCTGGTGGCCGTGGCGGCGCTGCTGCCGGGCGTGCTGAGCTACGGCGCGCACTCGCTGCTGCAACGCGAACTGGGCGCGTCGCGCACGGCGATGATGTTGTACCTCTCACCGGTGTACGGCGCGGCGCTGGCCTGGCTGCTGCTCGGCGAGATGCCGGGTTGGTACCACGCGGTAGGCGCGGCGATGATCCTGCCGAGCATCTGGATGGCCACGCGGCGGTAACGCTGTCGACGTGTTTGCGCGGCAAAGGGCTGTGCGGGCGGGGGCTGTGGCGTGAATTGAAGCGGTCGGCCCGTTGGGCCGACTGCCCTGCGATGCTCGGGTCCAGGGCCCCGCCCGCACAGCCCTTTGCAACCACGTTGGTTGGCATTCGAGACCGTCGCATGCCCAGGTGGTGGTTGAGCGGCAGGCGGTGCGCGGTGCGGGCGCACTGTGGGGCGCCGAGCAGCGCAGCCTTGGGGGCGGCGCGCGCAGCGCGCTTCGTGGACTGACTC
>JAIXTY010000039.1 GCA_027483705.1 Rubrivivax sp. | reverse complement strand
GGGCCAGGGCCTCGTCGAGCGTGGCCACGCAGGGAATCAGCTGGTCGATGGCCGCATCGCGCAGCACGCTGTCGACCTGCTCGCTGGCGCCGAAGAGCACCAGAGTCGCCCCCTTCTGCGACAGGGCCCGCGCGTTGGCGATGAGCAGCCGCAGCCCGAGCGAGGCGATGAAGCTCACGGACGACAGGTCGACCACCACCGGCCGCCCCTGCGCCGCCGTGGCACCGGCGAAGCGGATGCCGATCTCGTCAGCTCCCGCGGCGTCGAGCCGCCCCTCGAGCGCGACGCCCACGATGCCGCCCGGCTGTTCAGTGATGGTGATGTTCAAGTGGCGCCCTCCAGAACGTGCAGCCCGACCATCCGGGCCAACCCGCCACGGTATGACGCCTTCGAGACAGGTTGATGACAGGCCGTTTGGCGTCAGGTTCGGCGCCTCAGGCCCGCCGCTGCAGCAGCAGCATCGTCATGTCGTCCTGCTGCGGCCCCGCCACGAAGCGGCCGACGGACTGCACGACGGCCGTGGCCACGTCATCGAGCGCGCCCCCCTGACCCAGGGCCGCGTCGGCCAGGGCCTGGACACGGGCCACGCCGAACGGCTGTCCGTCTGCGCCTTCGGCCTCGTAGAAGCCGTCCGACAGCAGCAGCAGCGCGTCGCCGGGTTCCATCGGCACGTCGACGGCCCGCGGTGCGCCGGGCAAGGGCGCCGCGCCCATCGGAAAGCAGGTGGCGCGGTGCAGCGTCCAGCCGCCGCCGGCCGCGCGCACGAGGATCGGCGACTGGCCGCCGCTGATGAAGCGCAGCACGTGCCGCTGCGGGTCGAGCAGGCCCACGAAGGCCGTGACGAAGCGGCCGTCGGGCAGCGTCTGCGCGAGCTGGTCGTTGACCTGCCGGAAGGCCGTTGCGAGATCGGCCCCCAGCCGGAAGGCCATGCGCAGCAGGGCCTGCATCTGCGTCACGGCCAGTGCCGCCGGCACGCCGTGGCCGGTGGCGTCGGCCAGCACCAGCAGCAGGCCCTGCGGCAGCAGCGCCGCATCGAAGGTGTCGCCGCCCGTCTGCGAGGCGGGCATGAAGCGCCCGTGCAGCTCGTAGCCCGGGCAGTGCGGCATGCGGGCGGGCAACGTGGCGCGTTGCAGCTCGCTGGCCAGCGCGAGCTCGTGCTGCAGCCGTTCGGCCTCGAGCAGCCGTTCGGTCAGGCGCGCGCGCATCAGCGCGGCGGCGCAGGGTGCGGCCAGCGCGGTACCCAGGCGCTCGTCGGCGGTTGTGAAGGGCCCGCTGTCGCGGTTGAGCACCTGCAACACGCCCACCAGGGTGCCGCCGCGGTCGCTCAGCGGCAGCGCCAGGATGGAGCGGGTGCGGAAGCCGCTGTGGCGGTCGACCTCGGGGTTGAAGCGCGGGTCGGCATAGGCGTCGGCCACGTTGATCACGGCGCGCGTGGCGGCGCAGTGGCCGACGAGGCCGACGCCCCAGGCCACCTGCATCGGCGCGAGGTCGTCGGCCACCTGCAGGCTCAGGCGCTGCGCGTCGTCGTCGGCCAGCCAGACCGATGCGCGCTCGGCGCCCAGCACCTGGCAGGCGGCGTGGGCCACGCGCTCCAGCAGGGCCTGCAGGCTCAGCGGCTCGGCCAGCGCCCGCGTGGCATCGAGCAGGGCCTGCAGTGAGCGAGGGGTCAGCGCCGGCAGGTCGGCTTCGGCGTCGGCGGTGGGTGGCACGGCCGGGATTGTGCGATGGCGCGGCGGCGCCGCCGCTCAGTGCGACGGCCCGGCCAGCGCGCGCTGGCGCGCGGCCAGCGTGGCACGCAGCAGCGGTGAGCGCGTGAGCGCCAGGGCTTGCTCGTAGGCCGCCAGCGCCTCGGGCTGCGTGCCGGCGCGTTCGAGCAGGTGCGCCAGCGCCGCCCACCAGGCCTGGTGCTTTTCGCGCCGTGCGGCGTCGATGGCCTGCAGCAGCGCCAGCCCGGCGGCCGCGTCGTCGTCGGCCCAGGCCACGGCCAGGGCCTGGCCGATGCGCGCGCCGACCGTCGGGTGCAGCGCGACGAGCCCGTCGTACAGCGCACGGATGTCGGCCCAGGGCGTGCGGCCGCTGTGCCGGCGCGACGCATGGGCCAGCTGGATCGCCGCTTCCAGCTGGAACGGGCCGGGCCGCCGGGCGGCGGCAGCGGCGCCCAGGCGGACCGTGGCGGCATCGATCAGCGCGCCGTCCCAGCGCGCCGTATCCTGCTCGTGCAGCGGCACGAGGTGGCCCTGCGCGTCGATGCGCGCGGCGGCGCGCGAGGCGTCCAGCTCCAGCAGGGCGAGCAGTCCCTGCGCCTCGGGCTCGGCGGGCAGCAGCGCGGCCACCACGCGGGCCAGGTGCAGCGCCTCGTCGGCCAGCGAGCCTTCGGGGCCCGCGGGCGCGTTGTCGTTCCAGTCCAGGGTGCAGGCGCCGTAGATCGCTTCCAGCACCGCGGCCAGGCGCAGCGGCAGCTCGCGGGCCTCGGGCTCCTCGAAGCGCAGGCCGGTGGCCTTGATCTTGGCCTTGGCTCGCACGAGCCGCTTGGTCATCGTCTCGGGCGCGACCAGGCAGGCGCGGGCGATGCGCGCCGCGTCCACGCCCAGCACCGTCTGCAGCATCAGCGCGCTGCGCACCGGCGCGTCGATGGCCGGGTGCGCGCAGACGAACATCAGCCGCAGCCGCGCGTCGGGCACGGCGGGCGGCTCGGTGGCCGGGGTCGTCTCGTCGGGCAGCAGCACGGTCACGGCCGGGTCCTCCGTCAGTCGCCGATGGCGCGCGGCCTTGAGCAGGTTGCGCCGCGCCGCCGTCAGCAGCCAGGCCTCGGGGCGCTCGGGCACACCGTCGCGGGGCCAGGTGAGCAGGGCGGACACCAGCGCGTCGGCCAGGGCATCCTCGGCCGCGGCGATGTCGCGCCACTGCCAGGCCAGCCAGGACAGCAGCCGGCCGTAGGCCTGCCGCGCCGCGGCCTCGGCGGCGTGCGCCACGAGTTCTCCGGGACCGGGTTCGCCGGCCCCGGGTGGTGCTGCTGCGGCGGTCACGCCGGTGGCAGCGCCACGGGCCGCACCTCGGTGCTGCCGGTGATGCTGCTCGGGCTGCGCGCAGCCCACTGCAGCGCCTCGTCTAGCGACGGCACCTCGATCACTACGTAGCCGGCAGCGATCTCGCGGGTCTCGGCGAAGAGGCCGTCCTGGATCTGGCGTTCGCCGCCGCGCACGCGCACGGTCGTGGCCGTCCACGGCGGCGCCAGGCGGTTGCCGCCGCGCATGACGCCGGCCGCAGCCATCTCGGCCATGTAGACCTTCCAGGGCTCGAGGGCCGGGGGCCCGTCGTCCGGGTGCTCATGGCGTTCGATCTCGGCGTGCGGCTGGTTGAAGGTGAGGACGAATTGCATGGTGAACTCCTGTGTTCGGGACCTTACGCGACCCAGGGTTTGAGCACGAGCTTGCCCACGGTTTCGCGGCTTTCCAGGCGGCGATGCGCCTCGGCGGCCTGGGCCAGCGGCAGCGGCAGGGCCTGCGGCGCCTGCAGCGCGCCGCTGGCCACGAGGCCCACCAGCTCGTGCAGCGCGGCGCCGGCGACCTGGGGACGCGCCATGAACCAGCTGCCCAGGTTGAAGGCCGCGAGACTCTGGTTCGGCGCCGGGGCGTACAGCAGCGCGCGCAGCGTGGCGGCGTCGAGCACGGCATCGCGCCCGCTGGCCGCGCCGTACACCACGGCACGCCCGAACGGCGCCAGCGCCTGCAGGCCCTGCGACAGTGTGTCGCCGCCAGTGGCCTCGAGCAGCACGTCGACACCGCGCCCGCCGGTCAGGGCTCGGGCTTGCGCGGGCCAGTCGGCGGCGTGTGCGTCGAGCGTGGCGGTGGCCCCCAGCGTGCGGGCGTGCGCTGCCTTGGCCGGGCTGCCGACCAGCGCGATGACGGCGGCCGCCCCCAGGCGCCGCGCCAGCTGCACGGCGAACGAGCCGACGCCGCCGGCGGCCGCTGGCACCAGCACGGTGTCGCCCGGCTGCAGGCGGGCCGCCTCGCGCAGCAGCAGCAGCGCGGTCGTGCCGGCCACCGTCAGGCCGCAGGCGGTGTCGGGGTCGAGCATCGGCGGGCGCGGCCCGAGCTGCCCCGCCTCGGCGAGCGCGTACTGGGCGTAGCCGCCGTGGCCGTCACCGCCCGCCAGGCCGAAGACGGCGTCGCCGACGGCCAGGCCATCGACACCGGCGCCGCACTCGGCCACCGTGCCGGCCACCTCGGCGCCGGGCACGTAGGGAAAGCTCGTCGGGAAGGGGTAGGTGTCGCCGCGGCGGCGCTTGACGTCGGCGTAGTTGACCGCGACGGACTCGACCCGCACCAGCACCTGGCCGGGGCCGGGTTCGGGGACGGGCAAGGTCTGCAGGCGCAAGGCGCCGGGGCCGCCTTCGCGCGGGGCGACGGCGGCGGTCATGCTGGCTGGGATGGACATGGTGCTGCTCCGGACAGGTCGACGAGATGCTTCGTCAACCGTTCGAGCCGCGAGCCGGGCCTGAACGGACAGGCCGGCGTTCAGGGCGTTGCTTTGCGGCGCCGCTCGCGGCGCCGGTGCTGCTCGACGCGGATGAGCACGGCCCAGCCCCAGTAGACGATGAGGTAGGCGGCCACGCCCAGCACCGCCCCGGCCAGCGGGAACCCGGCCAGCAGCGCCGGCCCCCAGGACTGCAGCTGCTCCCACAGCGCCGCGGGCCACGACAGCGGCTGGGTCCAGTGCCACTCGACGACCGCGCGCGCGGCGGCACCCGGCGCGGCCTGCGGCACGACGAACGAGCCCAGGTAGGCCGCCAGCGCCCAGATCGGCGCCATCGTGAAGGGGTTCGTCAGCCAGGTCGCCGCGGCCGCGGCCGCGACGTTGGCACGCAGCGCTACCGCCGCGAGCATCGCCGCCGGCATCTGCAGCGGCACCGGGAACACACCGATGCCGATGCCCAGCGCCACCCCGAGCGCCACGCCCCGCCGGTGCAGCACCCACAGCCGCGGGTGCTCGCGCAGGTAATGGCCCAGCCAGGTGAACCCGCGTGTCTGCTCCAGGGTCTCGGCCGTCGGCAGCCAGCGGCGGAGTCGCTTCTTGAATTCGGCCATGCATCCCGATCGTGAACCCGGGATTCTGGGTCATGCGGCCCGGCGGTCCGCCGCCGGCCGGGCCCCGTGGCCCGCGTCAGGTGCGCGGCCTAGAATGCGCGGTTACCTTCACCGCTTGCATTTCCCGGATGACTCCAGACGCGGACACCGCCTTTGCGCCGCCGACCCCGGCGGCCGATGGTCCCGGACCAGCCTGGCCGCCCAGCGTGGCGGCCGTGTTCGACACCCGCCCCGCCGCGGTGGCCGTGGTGGTGAAGCGAAAACGCCTGCTGCTCAAGGACGACAGGCCCGGCGCCGGCGCGGCCGATCAAGCCCCGGCTGAAGACGGCGAGCGGCGCCCGCGGGTCTTCGTGCTGCCGTCGGAGCCGCGCGCGGAAGCGCCGGCACCGTCGCAGGAGCCGGTTGCCGTGGAGGCCGCCCCGCGTGCCCTGCGCCGCCGGCAGAACCCGGTGCAGCGCCCGGGCAAGGTGGTGGTGATCGTGCCGCCGCCCGAGCTCGTGGAGGTGGCGGCCGATGCCGATGCCGAAGCCGCCGTCGACGAAACCTGGCTCGTGCTGCCGAGCCACAGCGACTACGAGGCCGTGCGCGCTTCGCTCGAGCACGTCAAGGCCCTGCTGCGCGACGCCGCCGCGGCCAGCCGCTTCCGCTTCGGCCGCTGACGCTGCCCGCGTGCAGCGGGCTCAGACCCGCTGTCGCGCCGCCAGGCGCTGGCCGGCCCTGAACAACTGGTCCTGGCCGAACGCGAAGGCCAGCACGATCAGCGTCCAGCCGACGTACAGCCCCCAGGGCGTGGCGCGCACCACGTCGACGAGCGCGAAGCCCACCAGCAGCGGCACCGGGGCCAGCGCGAAGCCGTAGCCCCAGCGGTCGCACAGCCCGAGGCTGTTGACCACCGGCGCAAACAGCCAGACCTGCGGCTTGGCGAGCCGGCGGTCGTCACGCGTGCCCCACCAGCCGCGTTCGTAGGCGGTGCTGGCCACCAGCGCCCAGGCCAGGCCGAGGCTGATGGCCAGCGGCGTGCCGCCCGGCACCACGGCGCTGTCGCCACCCAGGGTCTTCGACAGCTGGGCCATGCCGGCGCCTACGGCCGCGGCCACCAGCGTCACCGCGCCGTGGCGGAGGTCCTGCGGCCACAGCAGCATCGCCCCGGGCAGCGCCAGCACGAGCCAGGGCAGGCCGGCGAGCGGCCCCCAGGCCGAGCCCCAGGCCCCGCCCGCCACCGCGGCGGCCGCCGACAGCGCCAGCAGCGTGAAGCCCGCGGCCAGCCGGCGGGGATGCGCGTGCCAGGCCCGCAGCCGCTGCGCGAGGGCGTGATCGCGGTTGCGCTGGCCGAACCAGCCCCCCAGCAGCCCGTTGGCCCACATCAGCACGAAGAACAGGAACAGGCACGCGATGCCCAGCGAGCCCAGCACCGGCACCATCTCCAGCGGGCGCATGCCGGCCACCAGCATCACGCCGGCCAGCAGCAACCCACCCATCGCCAGGCGCAGCGAGCCGGCGCGGCCCAGCACGGTGCGAAGGGCCGCCAGCGTCGCGGCCTCGAAGCCGAGCGCCCGCCACTGGCGCGGCGGCAGGGCGCCGTAGAGGATGTCGAGCAGGCCGCCGGCCAGCATCGCGTGCAGCAGCGCGAGGCTGCGCCGGCCGTCGCGCACCAGCCGTGCCACGCGCATCAGCGGCTCGAGGTGGGCGAGCAGGCCCGGGTCGGTGATCGGCCGCACGATGCGCTCGTCCAGCGCCTGCAGCAGCGCCTGCGTGCGCTGCGGGCCGATCAGCCGCGCGGTGCGGAAGTCCTCGCGCCAGCCGAAGTGGCGGTCGACCTCGATCAGCCAGGCCTCGGGCAGGTCGGCCTCCTCGATCACGAAATCGGCCAGGCGGGCCGAGGCCTCGGGCACCGCCGCCAGCGGCAGCGCCTGCAGCCCGGCGCGCAGCATGGGCCAGTGCGAGAGGAAGGCCGCCTCGCCCTGCTGGCGCCACACGCGGTGGGCCTGCTCAACCAGTTCCTCGGGGCTGGCCACGGGTGGCAACGGCTCGGGTTCGAGCACGGATTCGGGCACGGGCACGGGCTCCGGTGCCGTGGCCATCTCGGGCGGCAGCGCGGGCGCCGGCACCGGGGCGGCTGCCGGCTCCGCCACCGGCTCAGCTGCCGCATCGACAGCCTGCCAGCGGGCCCACTGCTGCGCCCACTCGTAGGTCTGGCGCAGCGCCTGGTAGGCCTCGGCGTCGTCGTCGGGGCGCGTGCGCTTCAGCCGCGCGGCATAGGCGCGCTTGATGGCCAGCAGGTCGGTCGTGGGCGCGTCCAGGCCCAGGCGTTGCCAGTCTTCGGCTTGCACGTCGGCCCCTTCAGAAGCGGAAGCCGCGGTCGATGCTGTCGAGCTGCTCGCGCAGCGCCTGGCGCGCCTGGCGGATCTGGCGCGGGTCCTGCCCGTCGAGCACCAGCTCGAAGGCGGCCAGCCAGGCCTGGATGGCGCGACGCTCGTCGCCCAGGTGGTCTTCGTACAGGCGCTTGGCGCGCTCGACGAGCCAGCGGTTCTCGTGCTCGTCGCGTGGGTGGTGCTTCAGCGCCGCGAGCCGCTCGCGCGCGGCGTGCAGCTCGGCCTCGGACATCTGCGTGCCGTGTGTGCGCAGCTCGAGGTTTCTCGCGTCGCCCAGCGCGCCCTGCGCGTTGTCGGCCTGCGCGTCCACCTCGAGCAGGCCGTTGGCGTCGTACGAGAAGCGCACGCGCACGCCCACCTGGCCGGCCGGCGCGGGCGGCACCTCGATCTCCAGCGCCCCCAGGTGCAGGTTCTCCGACGCGACGGGCGACTCGCCCTGGCGCACGTCGATGCGGATCTGGCGCTGGCTGTCCGACACCGTGCGGTAGTGCTGCAGCCGCGACACCGGCACCGGCGTGTTGCGCTCGATGATCGGCGAGAAGCGGTCGCCGACCAGGCGGCCGGCGATCTCGTCGACGGCGGCGATGCCCAGCGTGTAGGGCATGACGTCGGTGAGCACGACCTCGTCCAGCGCCGCGTCGCGCGCCTTCAGCCCGGCCTGCACGGCCGCGCCCTGCGCGATGGCGAGGTCGGGGTCGATGGTGCGCAGCGGCAGGCGCTGGAACAGCCGCGTCGCCAGCTGGCGGATCGCCGGCATGCGCGTGGCGCCGCCCACCAGCACCACCTCGGCCAGGCCGCGCGGGTCGATCTGCGCATCGGCCAGCGCACGCTCGATGGGGCGGCGCAGGCGCTGCAGCAGCTCGGCGCAGGCGGTGTCGTAGGCGTCGCGCGTGATCTCGGCCTGCAACGTGCGGCCGCGCCACACCATCGACAAAGCCGCCGAGGCCTGCTCGCCCAGCGTGCGCTTGCCCTGCTCGGCCATGCGCCACCAGGCCTGCTCGGCCCACCAGGCCTCGCGCTCGGCCGGCTCGCCGAGGGCCGGGCAGGCCCTGGCAAACAGCTCGGCGATCACGCGCGTGAAGTCTTCGCCGCCCAGCCGCGTGTCGCCGGCGCTGGCGCGCACCTCGATGACGCCGTCGAAGTACTCCAGCACCGAGACGTCGAAGGTGCCGCCGCCCAGATCGAAGACCAGGAAGCTGGCGTGCTCGGGGCGCTGCTGCAGGCCATAGGCCAGCCCGGCCGCCGTGGGTTCGTTGAGCAGCCGCTCCACCTTGAACCCGGCCAGATCGCCGGCACTGCGCGTGGCGCGGCGCTGCGCCTCGTTGAAGTAGGCCGGCACGGTGATCACGGCCTCGGTGACCGGCTCGCCCAGGAAGGCCTCGGCATCGGCCTTCAGCGACTTCAGCACCAGTGCCGACAGCTCCTCGGCGCGGAAGTGGCGCTCGCCGAGCGTGAGCCGCTTGTCGGTGCCCATCCAGCGCTTGAAGGCCAGCGCGCTGTGGCGGGGGTGGCTG
>JAIXTY010000190.1 GCA_027483705.1 Rubrivivax sp. | reverse complement strand
GTTAACCCTGGCCGCGGAGGCAGGTGCTGTAAGGCCAGGCAACGACGATGGTACACACTGGCGTTGCCTGGCCTTACAGCGCCTGCCGTAGCGGGTCAGGGTTGAACGAGGGGTTAGGCTGCACCGCGGTGACAGTGCGTTGTTGGTTTTGCCATTGGCTGGCCATGGCCGGCTTGCGAGCTCTTGTGCGGACTGTCTTTACCGCAGAGCCATAGCAGTGGCCACAGGCGCGGAGACCAAGAAGTGCACGTTGCAGGTCGCCGACGCTATGGTTGGGCAATGTGCTTTCTGCCAGGAGTGCTCTCATGGCGTTGTAGCTGCTACCAAAGCGCCGGCTTCTCAAAGACACTACTTACGCGCTTCCCAGCGCGAGCCGATGAAGAGGCCGCCCACGATGCCAACAGCAACCACCAAGGCGAGTACCTCGGTCGGGACTTGTGACCCTGCAACGGAGCGGATCAACCACGCAACTCCGATGCCGGCCAGAACGCCTACGACCCCACACAGAAAGATGCGCGGGTTTGTGAAGAGACCAACGAGGTCCAGCATGTTCGTTTGTGCAGCCTAACGTTCGAGTTAACCCTGACCGCGGAGGCAGGCGCTGTAAGGCCAGGCAACGAAGATGGTACACACTGGCGTTGCCTGGCCTTACAGCGCCTGCCGTAGCGGGTCAGGGTTGAACGAGGGGTTAGGCCACACTGGGCACCATGCTGCAGGACGACCGTTCCTCAAAGCCGCCGCCGGGTAGCCCCCAAGCATGCGCATACAGCAGACTCCCGTCCGAGTTGATGCAGATGGTGATCTCTTCGCGGAACGTTGTCGAGTCGTCGCGAGCGCCGCTGGCGAAGACGGCTTGAGTGAACGGCCCAGGTTCTGAACGACTCACCTTCTCCACATGCGGGAGCACTACGGGCAGTTCGGACATGACGGGCCACAGACAGAGATTCCCGTCTGGTCCGACTCCGAGCAATGTGGACTCACTGTGCGCTACTTCCCCGCTCTTGAGCGTTGCGACGTACCTGAGAAGCGCTGCACGGCCGCCCTCCAGGGCCAGCACGGTGAGTTCTCCGATGAACGGCTCGTTCTCGTGGTTGATGCCCTCGCCGCGGAAGGCTGTTGGACCTGATGTGAGAACGCCGAGAACGTTCATTCGTGTGGCCTAACGTTCGAGTTAAGCCACCCGCTACGGCAGGCAGCGTAAGCCTGGTACGCGATGATGCACCATGTGCCGCGGACCAGGCTTACGCTGCCTGCCGTAGCGGGTCGGCTTGAACGAGGGGTTAGGCATCGCCGACGGGCGGACGACTAGCGGCGTAGCTCTCCGTGCTGAGGATCCCGAAGCTGACCACGGACAACAAGTACCCGGATGTGATCGTTTGTCGTGCGGTAGATGACGGAGTACGGAAAGTCTTGGAGCGGATGAATGCGGCGAACTTCGTCGGTTGGGGTTCCGATGCCTGGATACTTTACGAGTAGATCGGCAACGCGCTCGAACTCCCTGAGGAAACGGTCAGCGAGCTTTGCGCCGCCTTCCTTTCGGTAGAAGCGGGCGGCTTCGAGAAGGTCAAGCTCGGCTCCGCGGTGGAGGCTGTAGCTCACCCGAGACTCGCGCGGATTCGAGCCAGCGCGTCGGGGCCCGACACAAGTACCGATGGGTCAGCGTCAGCCTCAGCGTCGCGCTCGGCCGCTAGCTGGTTCCACCGTGCGTCCCTCTCGCGGTCGGCGTCCAGGCTTCCAATGACTTGGTTGAGAAGGCGCGCACGCTCCGCGGGGGGGAGCTGGAGCACTTGCTGTGTGAGGAGTTCTACAGGGACGGACATGGGGTTTCTCCGGACTTCAAGGGCGTAGCTTGCCACAACGGAAGCCTGGAGGTGGGCGGAGGCGGGTTCTGCGATGCCTAACGTTCGAGCTAAGCTGCCCGCGGAGGCAGGCGCTGTAAGCCTGGTTCGCGATGATGCACCAAGTGCCGCGAACCAGGCTTACAGCGCCTGCCGTAGCGGGTCAGCTTGAGCGAGGGGTTAGGCGTCACTGCGCGGACGCCCCGAGTGTCTTGCTGGTGAATACCGCTAACTGAGCGGCAAAGGCGCGCTTGAAGGCCGGCCGTGCTTCAGCGCGTGCGATGTAGGCGGAGAGCTTCGAGTAATCTTTGAGTAGTTCGGAGCCGCTTAGTCTCCGCAGCACCTGCACCATAAGCAGATCACCTGCGCTGAACGCGCCATCGAGCCAGTCTTCGACGCCGAGCCGTGCGTCGAGCTCGTTGAGTCGGCTCCTGATTCGATCCTCCACGAGCGGTATACGCTCAGCGTACCAAGGCTTATCTCGCTCAAAGAAGACGGTACTCTCAAGCTGAACGATCACCGGTTCCACCGTGGATACCGCGGCGAACATCCATGTGATTGCACGTGCTCGCGCATCACCATCGACGGGCAAGAGGCCCTGATGACGCTCAGCAATGTGCAAGACGATTGCACCAGACTCAAACAGGGCGAGATTACCTTGCTGATAGGTCGGGATCTGTCCGAACGGCTGTATCGCACGATGCGGCGCCTCCTTCATCTCGTCGAACGAGACAAGTCGAACGTCGTAGGGCTGGCCAACTTCTTCAAACGCCCAGCGGACTGGCATATCGCGGGCGAGTCCTCGGCCTCGGTCGGGCGATGCTGCGAAAGCGGTGATCTTGGGGAGCATCTATAGACTCCATACGACTGCCAGGTCGGTCGGTCCTGTGACGCCTAACGTTCGAGGTAACGCCGACCGCGGAGGCAGGTGCTGTAAGGCCGGGCTGCGACGATGGTACCTCTGGCGCAGCCCGGCCTTACAGCGCCTGCCGTAGCGGGTCGGCGTTGAGCGAGGGGTTAGGCCGCACTTTGCGCGGGAATACAGGGCGCCTTCTGAATGCTGCCGGCGTGGGCTTGCGCGCGTACGATTGGGTCACGGGGTTGACTAGACCAGCACATCTCGGATCGATGCGTCCTTGTTGAACTGGGCCTTTGCGAAGGGACACAGCGGTACGACTTTCGTACCGGTAGCACGAGCCCACTGAACAAGTGCATCAAGCAGTTTTCGGCCGATTCCTTGGCTTGTGAGGGAAGCGTCGACGTCCGTATGGTCAATGATGATCAGCGACGGGTTG
>JAIXTY010000176.1 GCA_027483705.1 Rubrivivax sp. | reverse complement strand
GGTGGCCAACAGCGCCTGCACCAAGATCGTGGGCATCGAGATCGCGGCGAGCGACTGGTTCCCGCTGTCCGACTGGCGCAAGTTCGACGAGATGTTCGAGACGCGCCCGCGCTGCCGACTCTTCAGCGTCGACCTCGCCACCGGCCGCCAGACCGTCATCCTCGAGCAGAAGGGCTGGCTCGGCCACCCGCAGTACCGCCCCTTCGACGACCACACGGTGGCCTACTGCCACGAAGGCCCGCACGACAAGATCGACGCGCGCATGTGGTTCATCAACGAAGACGGCACGAACCGCCGCTGCTGCAAGGAACACCTCCAGGGCGAGAGCTGCACGCACGAGTTCTGGGTGCCGGATGGCTCGGGCATGATCTACGTGAGCTACTTCAAGGACAGCCCCGAGCGCTGGATCCGCAGCCTCGACCCCGTGACGCTCGTCGACCGGCCGCTGACGCAGATGCCGCCGTGCTCGCACATGATGAGCAATCACGACGGCACGCTCATCGTCGGCGACGGCTGCGGCCAGGCCGACGCGTCCGACAGCGGCGCGGCCAACGCCATGAAGCAGGGTGATCCCTTCCTGCATCTCTTCGACCTGAAGGCCGGCAGCGGCGAGAAGGCCACCACGCGCCGCATCGCCCACCACGACAGCAGCTGGGGCGTCTACAAGGGCAGCCGCCAGGTCACGCACCCGCACCCGAGCTTCTCGCCCGACGAGCGGCACGTGCTGTTCAGCGCCGACGGCGACGGCGAACCCGGCGTGTACCTCGTGGAGGTGCCAGCCGCGTGAAGGCCTGGCTCGCGGAAGCGGCCCTGCTGATGGCCTGGCCAGCGGCAGCGGCCGACGACGTGGCCGCCTGGCTCACGCGGGGCACGGACCGCTGGCAGCCCCCGGCCTTGCACGGCACGCCGCTGCCGGAGCGGGCCGACTTCATCGTGGCGGCCGACGGCACGGGCACGCACCGCAGCGTGCAGGCCGCGTTCGACGCGCTGCCGGCACGCGGCAGCACCACGGTGCGGCTGACCATCGTCATCAAGCCCGGCACCTACCGCGAGCGGCCCTGCCTGCGCGACAAGGCGCCGGTGCTGGTGGCCGGCGACCCGGCCGATGCCAGCGCGGTGCGCATCGTGGCCGCGGTGTCGAACGCCACGCCCAAGGCGCCGGATGCCGATGCCCACGCCTGCCACCCACACCGCGGCCAGGCCACCCACGGCACCTCGGGCAGCGCGACGATGGTGCTGGCCAGCGGCGACGTGCAGCTGCGCCACCTGACGGTGGAGAACGAGGCCCGCGACGCGCAGGCCGTGGCGCTCACGCTGCGCGGCGACCGCATCCACCTCGACGACGTGCGCCTGCTCGGCTTTCAGGACACGCTGCTCATGCGCCGGCCGCCGGCCGATTCGCCCGACGCCGCCGGCCGTGCCTACATCGACGGCAGCCTGATCGCCGGCGACGTGGACTTCGTCTTCGGCGACGGCACGCTCGTCATCCACCGCAGCACGCTGCTCAGCCGCGCCGGGCGCAGCCCCGGCGGCCATGTGCTGGCGCCGAGCACGCGGGTTGATCAGCCGCGCGGCTTTCTGGTCATCGGCAGCCGCTTCGCGGCCGAGCCCGGCGTGGCACCCGGCAGCGTGAGCCTGGGCCGCGCCTGGGACGAAGGCGTGCCCGCCGGGCAGTGGCGCGCGGGCATCTCGCCCAACGGCCAGGCCCTGGTGCGCGACAGCGCGCTCGGCCCGCACATCGGCGGCTGGGCGGCTTCGACCTCGCGCCGCCCGTTCGACCCCGCCGTCAACCGCTTCGCCACCACGAACAACCACGACGACGGCGCCGACATCGCGCGCCAGCCGCTGGCCGCAGGCGACGGCTGGGCCTCGCAGGACGGTGGCACACGCGGCGGCGCCGACGCGCTGCCACGCGACTTGCACGAGGTGCACACCCGTGCCGAGCTGGTGGCCGCGCTGGCACCGCACGGCCGGCCGCGCATCGTGAAGATCGCCGCCTTCATCGAGCTCGGCGGCCCCGAGTCGGCCTTCCGCGACCCTGCCTTCGACCGCGCCGCCTTCGAGCGCGCGTACGACCCCGCCACCTGGGGCCGCAAGCCGCCCGAAGGCGCGCTCGAAGAGGCCCGCCGCCGCTCGGTGGCGGCGCAGCGCGCGCAGGTGATGGTGCGCGTGCCCTCGCGCACCACGATCATCGGCAGCGCGCCCGGCGCCGGGCTCTCGGGCGGCACGCTGTTGCTGGAGCGTGTGAGCGACGTCATCGTGCGCGGCCTGCGTCTGTCGGACGCCTACGACCACTTCCCGGCCTGGGACCCTGACGACAACCGCCACGGCGAGTGGAACTCGCTCTACGACAACATCTCGCTCGTGGGCGCCACGCGCGTGTGGATCGACCGCTGCACCTTTGACGACGGCGAGCGCCCCGACGACACCGCGCGCACGGTCTTCGGCCGCCTCGTGCAGCACCACGACGGCTTTCTCGACATCACGCGCGAGAGCGACCTCGTCACCGTCAGCCACAACCACTTCAAGGCCCACGACAAGACCAGCCTCGTGGGCGGCAGCGACCGCCACGCCAGCGACGAGGGCCGCCTGCGCGTGACCTACCGCCACAACCTTTGGGAGGGCGTGCTCGAGCGGGCGCCGCGCGTGCGCCACGGCCGCGTGCACGTGGTGGGCAACGTCTACCGCGTGCCCGACGCGGCCCGCTTCGGCTACAGCCTCGGGGTGGGCTTTCGGGGGCAGGTGCTCGCCGAAGACAACGTCTGGATCACACCCGGCGTGGCGGCCACCCGCCTGGTGCGCCTGCTCGGCGGCACGCGCTTCCTCGACCGCGGCTCGGTGCTGGACGGCCGCCCCGTGAGCCTGGTGCAGGCGCTGCGTGCCACGCCGGCCGGGCAGGCCCTGGACGACACGCTGGACTGGTCCCCGCCCTACCCCACGCCGCGCCCTGGCAACGCCAACGCCGTCGACTGGGTGTTGCAGCAGGCCGGGGCCGCCAACTTGATCCGATAATCCCGAAACGCTCTCCCGCAGCGACTGAAACGAACTCAGGACACCATGGACGACGACGCGTACGACAGCCGGCAGCCCGAATCGGTGGCCGCGGTGCTGAAGGTCTTTGCCATCCTGCAGGCCCTGGCCGAGAAGAACGAGATCGGCATCTCCGAGCTCTCGGTGCGGCTGGCCATGCCCAAGGCCACGGTCTACCGCTTCCTGCAGACCATGAAGACGCTGGGCTACGTGCGCCAGGAGGTCGACAGCGAGCGCTACGGCCTGACGATGCGCATGTTCGAGCTGGGCGCCAAGAGTCTGCGCGTGCCGGATCTGGTGGAACTGGCCAAGCCGCACATGCAGCGCCTGTCCGATGCCACCGGCGAGACCGTGCACCTGGGCACGCTGATCGACAGCGAGATCATCTATGTGCACAAGGTCGACAGCCGCCACATGCTGGGCATGTACTCGCGCATCGGCCGCCGCGCGCCGCTGCACTGCACCGCCATCGGCAAGGTGCTGATGGCCTGGGAAAGCCGCGAGGCGCGCGCGCGCGTCATCGAAGGCTGCGACTTCAAGCGCTTCCGCGACAAGACCATCACCACGCGCGAGGCCTTCGACGCCGAACTCGAGCGCACGCTGGCGCAGGGCTTCGGCCAGGACCGCGAGGAGTTCGACGACCACATCCGCTGCGCCGCGATTCCCATCTTCGACCGCAACAACCACGTCTGCGCCGGCCTGAGCGTGAGTTTCCCGACCTTCCGCTACGACATGGCCCGCGAGCCCGAACTCGTGGCCATGCTGCGCGACGCCAGCCGCGAGATCAGCCGCCAGCTCGGCTGCACGCAGTTTCCGCTGGTGGCCGCGGAGGCAGCGGTGCGCTGACCCGGCGCTGCCGGCCGCCGACGATGGCCCGGTCGGGACGCTTCAGGCCCGGCCGCACCGTGTCAGCCTGGCGCGATGACGAACCGCGACCGCTGGACTGCGGGCCACTCAGGCGGCAGCCGCCTCGAAGCCCGCCTGCACCAGGCATCTCACCACGTCCATGCGGTGTTCGGCACCGCGGGTCTGCAGCACCAGTTCGACCTCGGCACTCTGCACCGACAACGCCGAGAAGGTGCGCTGGTGGTTGACCGCCGCGATGTTGGCCCCGGCATCGGCCACCACGGCGGCGATGCGCGCCAGCACGCCCGGCGTGTCGCGTGCGACGACGCGCACACGCGCCAGGCGGCCTGAGCGCACCATGCCCCGTTCGATGAGCGCTGCCAGCAGCAGCGGCTCGATGTTGCCGCCGCACAGCACCAGGCCGACACGGCGGCCGCGGAAGCGCCCGGGGTGGCGCAGCAGCGCGGCCAGGCCGGCGGCACCGGCGCCTTCGCACACGGTCTTCTCGATCTCCAGCAGCATCAGCACCGCCTGCTCGATGTCGCCCTCGTCCACCAGCAGCAGATCGGCCACGTGCTCGCGCACGATCTGCTGCGCCAGGCGCCCGGGACGGCCCACGGCAATGCCTTCGGCGATGGTGCGGCCGCCCTGCGGGTGACCGGTGCCCTTCACCGCGTTGAACATGGCCGGGAACAGGGCGGCCTGCACGCCGACGATCTCCAGGTCCGGTCGCAGCGCGTGCGCCGCGGTGGCGATGCCGCCGATCAGCCCGCCGCCGCCCACCGCCACCACCAGCACGTCCAGGGCTGGCTGCTGCTGCAGCACTTCCAGCCCGATGGTGCCCTGCCCGGCCATGACCAGCGGGTCGTCGTAGGGGTGGACCAGCGTCAGGCCCTGGGTCTCGGCCAGCTCCAGGGCGTGATCGTGGGCCTGGTCGAAGTCCTCTCCGCGCAGCACCACTTGTGCGCCGAAGGCCCGCGTGCGCTCGATCTTCACGGCCGGTGTGTGCCTGGGCATGACGATGACGGCCGGCAGACCCAGGCGCTGCGCATGGTGGGCCAGGCCCTGCGCGTGGTTGCCGGCGGAGGCCGCCACCACACCCAGCGGGCGCTGGCCGGCCTCCAGCAAGGCCAGCAGGCGGTTCAGGGCGCCGCGTTCCTTGAAGGACGCGGTGAACTGGAGGTTCTCGAACTTCAGGAAGACCTCGCAGCCCGTGATCGCGCCCAGCGTGCGGCTCTGGACACAGGGCGTTTCCAGCACGTGCCCGGCCAGGCGCCGGGCCGCGTCTTCGATGTCGGCCAGGGTGATCTGCATGCGGTTCAGCGAGGGGGCTTCTGCTCCAGCAGCGGCGCCTGCTGCGTGGTGCTGGTGGTGCGGGTGTCCAGGCTCAGCGTCGTGGTGCCCAGCGAGGGCCCCCCGGCCACTTGCCGGTAGTCCACGTAGCCCAGGTAGCGCGCGGGGCGGCTCGTCGTCCAGCTGGCCGCCACCGTGGCAGAGCGCCCGCGGTAGGCCATGGCAGGCCCGGTGGCGCGCAGCGTGGCTTCGGTGCCGCCGCTGCCGGGCACCACCCAGGTGGACAACGTGAACTCCGCCGTGCCCTGGGCGGTGCGGTAGCCCTCCACGCAGACCATGTAGCGGCCCGCACCCGGGCGCGGCAGGCTCACCAGTTCGCTTGACGTGGGCCCACCGCTGGCGCCCGCCACGGCACCGGTGGGGCCGTAGATCACCAGGTCCAGGTCGGTGGCCACGCCACCTTCGGTCTCGGCGTCGAACAGCTGCGCCTGCAGGCCGGCGGCGCCGGGCGGCACATCCAGCGGGCCGCAGACCTGCTGCCCTGTGGCCACGCGGGTGGTGGTGGCCTGGGCCGGCACCAGCGCGCTGGTGGACAGCAGCAGCACGCCGTCGTAGCCCGTGCCCACGGTGAACACGCGGCTGCCGGTGGCGCGGGTGTCGCTGAGCCCGGTGGACGCCACCAGGCCGCGCGGCAGGATGCTCAGCGGGCTGCGCAGGCGCTGGCCGCTGCCGCTCCACACGATGTCGCCGAAGACCCAGCGGCCCAGCGGCGCGCCCTGGTGGTCCACCCGCACCGTGACGGCCGCCGAGGCGCCCGGCGCCAGCGTCAGCCTGGCGGGGGTGATGCGCACCTCGAAGCCGGGCAGTGCCGCCTCGCCGGTGAGCGTGACGGTCTGGGTGCCGCGGTTGGTGAGCGTGCGCGTGAAGGTCTCGCTGCCGATGAAGTCGCTGCGCGACAGCGACGGCAGGTTGATCTGGTGGCCACCGAGGCTGCCCGACGCCCAGGCCAACAGCTGTGATGGCTGGGTCTCGAACACCACCTGCGTGTCCAGCGCACCGGCCGGTGCCAGGTGGCCGGCGCCGTAGCCCCAGCGGTCGGTGTCGGCGCGGCCATCGGCGAGCTTGACCTCCGGCTCGGCGCTGGTCAGCACCGCCGAACGCAGCGCCGCCGGCGACCAGGTCGGCCGCAGTTGCCTGAGCAGCGCACCCATGCCCGCCACGTGCGGGCTGGCCATGGAGGTGCCGGACAGGAAGGTCGCGCCCTGGCGGCCGCTGGCCGTGCCGGCCACGATGGCGTCGCGCTCGGCGAAGCTCATGTCCGGCGGCACGTAGCTGGCGATGATGTCCGTACCGGGTGCAGTCAGGTCCGGCTTGAGGACGTTGCCGTCGGCCCGGTTGGGCCCGCGCGAGGACTGCACGTTCATCACCGGCGCCAGGACTTCGCTCGCCACCGAGGGTTGCAGCGCGCCGCTCGCGCCGGCCAGGCGTGCATAGCCCAGCACCAGCGCTTCATGGCTGTTGTCCAGGTGCACGGTCGGCAGGGTGTGCGGTGCGGCCGGGGTGGTGTTGGCAGACGCGAAAAAGCCACCCGCCACGTTCTGAAGCACCATGCCGGCCGCACCCGCGGCGCGGGCGCTGGCGCTCTTGCTGACGAGCAGGTTGCCGCCGCGCAGGCACACCAGCAGCTTGCCGCGCACCTTGGCGGGGTCCAGGGCCGCCGCCGCCGTGCCGCCGAAGCTGGCCCGGTCCCCCGCGCCATAGCAGCGGGCCAGGGCCAGGCGGTCGGCGTCGCTGGTCAATTGGTCGAAGGGCGTCACGCCGGCGTCGAAGGACAGGATCAGGGGCCGCGAAGGCAAGCCCGCCGGCACGAAGCCGGTTCCGCGTGCCGTGGCCCCGCTGCCCAGAGACAGCGTGGTGTCGAAGGCCCGGTCGTGGGTGGTGTTGGCCACGGTCAGGTTCCAGGGCCCCACGTGAGCCACGGCGTTGCCCGGACCCTGGTTGCCAGCGGAGGTGACGACGAACACACCCGCGGCGTTGGCGTTGAAGAAGGCCACGTTGACGGCGTCCACCACGCTCTGCTGGCTGCCGCTGATGGACATGTTGATCACGTCCACGCCGTCGGCCACGGCCTTGTTGATGGCGGCGATGATGTCGCCCGTGATGCAGGTGTTGGCGCGCTGCCCGGCGCTGTCGGCAAAGCTCCAGCACACCTTGTAGGCGGCCACGCGGGCCCGGGGCGCCACGCCCGTGGTGCTGAGCAGCCCGCCATCCAGGGTGATGGGCGTGTCCGCGTTGCCCGCGGCCGTGCTGGCGACGTGGCTGCCGTGGCCGTCCTCGTCGCGCGGGGACGACGGGTATTCGCTGGGCCAGAACCGGTGGCCTTGCTGTCGGAACCCGGCGTCAAAGGCCTGGGCGCCGACCAGCTTGTGATTGCACAGGCTGGGCTGGAAGCCGGGCGCGGCGTTGCAGCTGCCGCGGTAGCGGCCCGCGGGCAAGGGGTTGTAGGCCAGGCTGCCGGTGCCGGCCGGGGCCGGGCGGCCGGCGGCGTCCACACGGTCGCTGAAGGCCAGGTTCTCGGGCCAGATGCCGCTGTCGACGATGCCCACGATCACGTCCTCGCCCTTGAGCGGGCGGCCAACGGCGTCCAGCCGGCTCCAGGCGCCGCCAGGGAGGCCCAGCCCCAGGAACTGGCTGGTGGTGCTCACGGTGTCCAGCTTCATGGGCTGGTCGGCCGTGATGGCCCGCACCGAGGGGTGCGCGCTGAGCTTGTTGACTTCGGCCGGCGTGAGCTTCGTGGCAAAGCCGTTGAAGACGATGCCGTAGCGCTGGTGCACCGTGGCCGCCGGCACGCTGGCTGCGACGGCCGAGACCTGGCGGTCGATGTAGGCCAGGTAGCTCTGCACGCTGGCGGCGCTGACATCCAGGCGTTGCCCGGCCGCGGGCCGGGTCGGTGCCAGGCCCGACACACCGCCGGTGTAGGTGGCCGCCGGTGGGTCCTTCAGTTCCACGATGTAGGCGCGCCTTTCGGCGGTGGGCAGGGCACCGGTGGTCTGGGCCTGCGCCGTGCAGGAAACGACAAGGGCCGCAGCCACGCAGGCCAGGGGCAGCAGGTTCTGGCGGTGCATCACAGCACCTCCTTCTGCGCGGCCATGCGGCGGCCTGCGGTGGCGGCTGCCGACAGCGAGAGCGTCAACGCCAGCAGGGCCAGCGCCCACACCGGGGGTTCCGGCACGAACTCGATGTTGTCCAGCGCGAACTGGCCCAGGTTGAAGCGCGGTGCCTCGCAGTCCCGCAGCTCGTTGAGCATGCAGGCATAGAAGTTGACTTCCGTGACCCCGGCCGACAGCGCGCCCAGCCGGTCTGCGCCCAGGTGCTGGAACGCAAACGCCCCGCTCTCGTCAGCCGGGCCAAAGGCCCAGGCCGTGGCGCTTTCCAGCCCCGCCAGCGTGGTGTACACGGCCACCAGCAGGCCCGGCACGGTGCCGCCCGGCACGGCACCGGGCAGCGCCGGGATGAAGGCGAAGTCCAGCCCCGAGAGGGCGAAGCCGTGGCCCTGGGACGAGCGCATCGTGACGATGGGGTCGTTGAAGGCCGACAGGAACAGGCTGTCGTTGCCACTTGGCGCCTGCGGCGCCGGCGGCGGCCCGAAGGCGGCCACCGTGTCGACCAGGCCAAAGCCATTGCCCGCTAGGGTGAAGTCAAAGCCTTCCAGGCTGAAGCCTTCGCCGCTGCTCCAGACCGAGCCGGGCAGCAGGTCGTCGAAGGTGATGACGCCGGCGTGGGCGGCCGCCGAGGCAGCCAGGATCACGGCCACGGCGCCCTGGCGGGCCCTGCGCAGGGCTGCGCACAACAAGTGTTTCATGGGGTTCTTTCCGGTGGTGGGGACAGGTCGTCTGACCGTTGAGAGGCGTTGGCGAGCGAGCCGCTGGCTGCGCCAGAAGCGGCCCCTTGGGGACACGAGGTGCCGCTGCGCCAGGCCGATTCGGCCGGGGCAAAGCGCCAGTGCGCATCGAAGAAGCCGGTGGCCTCGATGCCGCTGAAGCCGCGCTCCAGCACCGCCGTGCGCAGCACCAGCCAGTCGGCCAGGCCCAGGCCAGGCACGTGCAGCGGCAGACGCGCGGCCAGCCGCTGGCCGGCGGGGCCGGTGCCGGCCAGGCCCAGCACGCTCAGCTGCGCCTGGTCACGCCGCGGCCTGAGCACCGCGAGCACGAGGTCGTCGCCGGCCAGGGTGCAGCCGGCCACCGTCACCGCGCCGGCCTGAGCGTCCAGTTCGCCCTCGCCGAGCAACAGGCGCCAGGCCTTGTGGTTGCCGGCATGGCCGATCAGCACCAGGTTGCGCGCCGGCAGCGGCGCGGCCAGCAGCGCCTCGTCCGTGGTCACCTCCAGGGCGAAGCCGCCGCGCAGCGCGAAGGTCTCGGCCAGGTAACGGGCGTGGTCCAGCAGGCGCGTGCGCTCCGGCGCGTCGGTGGCGGTGCCCACCACCAGCAGGGGGCGGTGGTCCAGCGCCGTGGGCAGGCGCCCGCCGCGCTGCACCTGCTTCTCGTCGGGGCCCGGACCCTGGGCCCGCGGCTGCCATTCGCCGCCAGCGGTGCGTTCCAGCCACAGGCCGTGTTCAGGCGGGACGCGCCCCGGCGCCGCGGCCAGCACCTGCCCGTCCAGGCGAACCTGCGCGAGCGGGGCGCCCAGCTGCTGGATGTTCAGCCGCAACCAGCGCACGTTCTCCGTGGTGCCGCTGACTTCAGCGCGCGCGGGCTGCCAGTCCAGCACCACGCGCGATCGCAGCAGCGGCCGCTGCTGGCCGTGGATTTCGGCCCAGCCGCTGCGGGACGCCACGGCGGGGTCGAAGGTCACGAAGTCGATCTGCGGCGCTGCCGTGCCGCGCAGGCTCCGCGCCTGCAGGAAGTTCATCAGCGGCGGCCACTCCACCACATGGCCACCGGGCCAGTGGTCGATGCCGGGGCGCAACTCGGTGACCAGGCTCCGGTGCCATGGTGCCAGCGCCGCGCTGAGCGCCATCGTCTCCTGCGGTGGCACGACGGTGTCCAGGGCCGGGTGCTTGGCGTAGACGCCCAGCGGGCGCAGGTTGCCCAGCAGGGCCGGCGTGTCGCTGCTGCTGGCGGCTCGGCGCAGCAGCGCCTGTACGGGGTCGCGCAGGTCGGGCGCGGGCGCGTCGGCGTAGGACCAGATCGTGGACCAGCCCGCCACCGGCGCGATGGCCGCGAAGCGGTCGGCCAGCAGCGCGCCGTTGAGCCAGGTGCCGTGGCCGCCCATCGAGTGGCCCATCAGCCAGCGCCGCCGGGGGTCCGGCTTCAGCGTGGCTTCGGCGTGCGCCAGCACCTCGAGCAGGTCGCGCCGGCCCCACTCTTCCCAGTGAAAGCCGAACTCATGCCGGCCCGCGGGCGTCACCACGTGCGCCCAGGCGCGCGGCTTGAACGCGGACAGGAAACCCATGGGGTCGACGCCCGCGCCGTGCAGGGCCACCAGCAGCCCGGGCGCCTGCGGCGACTCGCCGGCCTGACGCGCACGCGCCGGCAGCAGCCCGTAGGACTGCACGGAACCATCGATGCCGCTGACGAAGGTCACGCGGCGCGCGGCACCCGCGCTGACGATGCGCAGGGCCAGGCGTTGAACGGAGAGCAACTCGCCCGCCGCGCCGTCGCCCGGCACGGTGCGCAGCTCGGCGTGGGCGCTGGCAGCGTGGAAGTGATGGCCCGGCGGCAGCGCGGGGCTGGCGAAGGTGGCCGCCACGCGATGGACCGACAAGGGCGGCAGGCGCGGCAGCGTGGTCACCTGCACCGGGCCTTGTTCGAAGCGCACGTGCAGCGCCATCGGGGCGGTCCAGTCCGCGGTCGGGTTGACGACCGTCAGGCCCAGCGCGTAGGGCGTGCCTGGCGGCCGGCCCTCGACCAGGTCCGGCACGGTGGCTTCCAGCCCTTCGATGAAGGCTTGCGTTGGCGCGGGTTCCAGGCGCAGCACCACGGCCGCGCGGCTGGCGCGCAAGAGGAGTTCGTTCGTGCCCGCGTTCACCCACACGGGCGTGCGCCAGCGTCCGCTGGCATAGAGGTCGCCGGGCCGCGGCTGGCCATTCCATTCCAGCCAGGCCGCGCCCCGCGCGTGCAGCAGCATCACGCCCGCACGAAGGCTGTGCAGGCGCAGCAGCACATGCCCGCCCTGCGCCAGGGCCGGGTCTTCGATGCGGCCGTCGACGTCCGGGCAGCGCGCGCGCGCGCCGTGCCCTGCGGCCAGTTCGGCCCAGGGCTCGCTGCGCAGGTGCCGGGCCAGCACCGGGTCCCGGGCACCCAGCGACCGTTCCAGCGGCGCCTGCGCCGGCAGCACGTAGCCAGCCTCGCAGCGCACGCCGGCCACCGTCTCCGCAGCTGGCGCTGCTGCCGGCAGCAGCGCCAGGCCCGCACACAGAACCGCGGCGCACCAGGCGCGCGCCAGCGGGCCGCACGGCGCGGGGAGATGGCCTGGCCTTGCCATGACGGAACCGGTGCGGGAGCGCGCCTGCCCTGCCGATCAGGGGCGCAGTTGCACGCCGGTGGCGGTGGTGCAGATGCCGCTGGTGGAGGTGCTGGAGGAGCTGGACGACGAGCTGCTGCTGCCACCCGTGGCGGCCGAACTCGTGCCGCCCGCAGACGCCGTGCAGCTGCCCTGGGTGCCGCTCTGGGGCACCAGTTGCGGCGGCGCGGTCACCAGCACGCTGCTGCCCGGGAAGATGAGGTTGATCAGCGTGGTCTTGACGCTGGAGAAGTCGAATGCGTGGGCGCTGCCAAATGCACAGCAGGCCAGAGCGGCGATGGCGAGTTTCTTCATGGGTGTTCCTTTGCGGTTGGTTCAGGCACCGGTGGTGCTACTGGTTAAGTGGCCTGCTTTGCCACTCAACTGGATGGATTGTGTGGCGTAAAATGCCACCTAACAAGCCGTTCGGCCGGCCAACCGTCGTGGACCCCCTGCAGTCGGGGGGGGCGAGCCTTGTCACGGCAACCCGGGTGGATCGCTCGGGCCGGCGGCCCGACCCAGGTGGACTGGGTGGGCTTCGCCCCAGCCCCGGCAGGCCACGCACCTGTTGCAGGCTGTTTTATGTGGCACTTACTGCCACTAGACTTTGCGAATCAGGGTCCGCTGAGCCACGGCCGCCCATCGAACCCTGTTCCGGAGGCCGCCGAATGTCCCCATCCAACCCCCAGGTCGCCACGCTCAACGCGGAAGACGTGCTCAACGCGGTGGAGGCGCCGCTGTATGCGCTGGTGCGCCTGCTCATCGCCCGCGGGGCCACGCTGCCCATGCTGGAAGCCTTGCTCGAACGGCTGTACATCCGCGCGGCGCTGGCCTGGTTCGTGGATCCCGAAGACCGCTTCAGCGCCAGCCAGCTCTACATGCTCACCGGCATCCACCGCAAGAAGATCCCGGCCTTGCTGCAGAACCTGGAGGAGCGGCCACGCCCCAGCCGGTCGACCGCCATGCAGGTGCTGGACGCCATCACCGGCGACCCGGCCCTGCTGGCCGAGGACGGCTTTCCGCGGCCGCTGCCCATCACGCGGCGCGAGGGCGGAGAGCACTCCTTCGAAGCCGTCGTGGCCCGCGTCAGCACGGATGTGAGGCCACGAGCGGTGCTGGACCAGTGGCTGAAGTCCGGCGTGGCCGAACTGGATGAGGCCGGGCGCGTGGTGGTGGCGCGGGGCCGCCCCACCACCTACCCGCCGGGCCATGAGGTCGCCATGCTGGACCGACTGCTGGAGCCCGCCGCACAGGCACTGGTGGACAAGCTGCTGGGCCTGGGCGGGCTCTCTTCCAACGCGCTGGTGAAGGTGGAGGGCCTGCCGCAGGAGCAGGCGCGCCAGTTGGCCGTTGCCGCGCGAGACGAGATCCGCCGCGTGCTGCTGCGCCTGAACCATGCCGCGGAGCGTGCCGCCCGCGCCGCCCAGGAAGCCGATGCAGCGGCGGCTGCGGCCGCGCCCACGACGACCCTGGTTCTCGGCAGCTTCGAGTGGGTGGCGGCGGCGCAGCCTGTGGCCGAGCCGGCTGAGGGCGGGGCCCCGGCGCAGCGCCCCCATCCGGCCCTGCGGCGCCGGCCTCGGCGCACCAGACCCGCAACCCCTGGCTGAACGCATTTCCCGCTGGCCGCGGCCGAATCTGGCCTGCGCTGGAACGCCCGGCGGGCCCGGCCCGACCGCTTTAAGTCACGGCACCTGCGGGCCAGCGCTTCAAGTACGTCAGAAATGAGACGAAACCCCGGCCAGAGCCTGGGGGAGGAACCTGTCGTTCACCCCGGACGGGCAGGAGAACTCCCATGTGGTTCCGAAGCAAGCGCCTGGCCGTGCGGCTGGGCGGCAGTTTTGCGGTCGTGGTGCTGTTGTCCCTGCTGGGCACGGGCCTCGGCCTGATCCAGCTGCGCGAGATCCAGCAGCAGCTCGACGAGATCGTCAACGACCACGCCGCCAGGCTGTCGCTCGTGCAGCGCATGAGCGAGTCGGTGCATGTGGTCTCGCGCGTGTCGCGCACGCTGATCCTGCTCGACGACCCGGCCCGCCGCGAGTCGGAGCACGCCAAGATCACCGCGGCCCGGCAACGCTACGACGAGGCCGCCGCGGCGCTGGCGCGCCTGCCGGAGTCCGCCGACAGCCGTGCCGAGCGGGCGGCCATCCAGGCCGCGGCCGACAAGGCCCGCGCGCTGAACACCCAGGTCATCGACCACGCGATGGCCAACCGCGACCCCGAGGCCGTGCAGCTGATGCTGGGCGCCGCCGGCGAGGCCACGCTGGCCTGGCAGAAGACGCTGGACGACAGCATCCACGCGCAGGAGCAGGCCAACCGGGCGCGGTTCGACGTCGCGCAGGCCGACTACCGGTTGGCCGTGACCGAGATGCTGCTGCTGGGCTTCCTGTCGGCGGCGGCGGCGGCCGTGCTGGCCACCTTCACGACACGCGGCCTGCTGCGCGAACTCGGCGGCGAGCCGTCGACGCTGGCCGATGTCGCCGGCCACGTGCGTGACGGCGACCTGGCCGTCGAGGTGCCGGTCCGGCCGGGCGACACCCGCAGCGTGATGCGGGCCTTCGCCGACATGCGCGACCGCCTGCAGGACGTGGTCGGCCGCGTGCGCGCCAACGCCGAGAGCGTCTCCACCGCCAGCGCGCAGATCGCGCAGGGCAACGCCGATCTCAGCCAGCGCACCGAGGAACAGGCCTCGTCACTGCAGCAGACCGCCGCGACGATGGAACAGCTCGGCGCCACCGCGCGCAACAACACCGACGCCTCGCGGCAGGCCGACCAGCTGGCGCAGAGCGCCTCCGACGTGGCCCAGCGTGGCGGCGCCGTCGTCGGCCAGGTCGTGCAGACCATGCGCAGCATCCAGGACAGCAGCCGCCGCATCGCCGAGATCATCGGCACCATCGACGGCATCGCGTTCCAGACCAACATCCTGGCGCTCAACGCGGCCGTCGAGGCAGCGCGGGCCGGCGAACAGGGCCGCGGCTTCGCGGTGGTGGCCGGCGAGGTGCGCACGCTGGCGCAGCGCAGCGCCGAGGCGGCGCGCGAGATCAAGGCGCTCATCGGCAGCAGCGTCGAACGCGTCGAACAGGGCACGGCCCTCGTCGACCAGGCCGGGCAGACGATGGAGGAGGTGGTGGCCAGCATCCGCCGCGTCAGCGACATCGTCGGCGAGATCAGCTCGGCCAGCGCCGAGCAGGGCATGGGCGTGCAGCAGGTCGGCGAGGCCGTGGGCCAGATGGACCAGGTGACGCAGCAGAACGCGGCGCTGGTGGAAGAAAGCGCCGCAGCGGCCGAGAGCCTGCGCCAGCAGGCGCATGCGCTGCTCGAGGCCGTCAACGTGTTCCGGCTGGCCCGAGCCTGAGAGCGGCTGAACGGGGCGCCGGCTCAGGCCGCGCGTGAAGTCTGCGAGCGGCGCCGGCTCATGCCGCGCATCAAGTCTGCAAGCGGCGTCGGCTCACGCCGCGCCGCGGGTGTTGACGTGCAGCGCGTAGAGCGAGTGGCTCGCCGCCATGAAGAGGCGGTTGCGGTGGCGCCCGCCGAAGCACAGGTTGGCGCAGCGCTCGGGCAGCGCGATGTGCGCCAGCGGCCGGCCTTCGCGGTCGTAGACACGCACGCCGTCGAGATCGTCCAGGTCGGCACCGGCCGAGCCGTTGCTGCCGAAGCCGCACCAGACGTTGCCGGCTTCGTCGACCGCGATGCCGTCGTAGGCGCCGGGGCCGGCGGCGTCAACGAACACGCGCTTGTTGGCCAGCCGCGTGGCAGCGCCCTCGCCCACCACGTCGTACTGCCAGATGCAGCGGTGCGGCTGGTGGCGGCTCTCCACCACGTACAGCACCATCTCGCCGGGGCTGAAGGCCAGGCCGTTGCTGCCTTGCAGATCGTCGAGCAGCATCGTCAGGTCTTCACCGTCGGGGCCCATGCGGTACACGCCGTGGGGCAACTCGGGCGTGGCCGGTTCGCCCTCCCACCAGCCCAGGATGCCGAAGGGCGGATCGGTGAACCACAGGCTGCCGTCGCGCCGGCAGACCACGTCGTTTGGCGAGTTCAGGCGCTTGCCGCGGTAGTGGCTGGCCAGCACCGTGACGCGACCGTCGTGCTCGGTGCGGGTGATGCGGCGCGCGCCGTGCTCGCAGGCCACCAGGCGGCCCAGGCGATCACGCGCCAGGCCGTTGGCGTGGTTCGACGGCTGGCGGAAGGCATGTGTCTGGCCGCTGCACTCGTCCCAGCGCAGGATGCGGTCGTTGGGGATGTCGCTGAAGAGCAGGAAGCGGCCGTCGCCAAACCACTGCGGCCCTTCGGCCCAGGCGCAGCCGGTGAAGAGCCGCTCCACCGTGCCCGACAGCAGCCGCAGCGCCAGGAAGCGCTCGTCGAGCACGCGCACGCGCGGGTCGGGCAGTCTCAGGCTGGGCTCGAAGCTCGGGGTGTGTTGCATGCCCCGCATTGGACTACTTCATCAAACCCGGCAACCACAGCGAAAACGCCGGCACGTAGGTCACGAGCAGCATCGTCGCCACCAGCGCGCCGTAGAACGGCAGGATCGACCTCATCACCTCGCCCACGCCGATGCCGCCGATGGCACAGCCCACGAACTGCGTCGTGCCCACCGGCGGCGTGTTCAGGCCCAGCGCGCAGTTGATGAGCATGACGATGCCGAACTGCACCGGGTCCATGCCGAACTGCATCGCGATGGGCAGGAAGATCGGCGTGCAGATCAGGATCGTCGCCGCCATGTCCAGGAAGGTGCCCAGCAGGAACAGCAGCACGATGATCATCAGGTAGATGACCCAGGGCTCGCTGCTCACGGCCGTCATCAGCGCACCGGTCTTCTGCGGCACCTCGTACAGCGCCATGAAGTAGCCGAACGCGGCACTGATGCCGATGAGCAGCAGCACCACGCCGGTGGTCTTGCAGGCCTTGGCGCAGGCGCGCAGGAAGTCCTTCCAGCCGAGCGCGCGGTACACGCCCGCCGTCACCAGCAGCGCCCAGAACACCGCGGTGGCCGCGCTCTCGGTGGCGGTGAACACGCCGGAGAAGATGCCCACGAGGATGATCACCACGATCAAGAGGCCCGGCAGCGCCGCCAGGAAGGCCGCCAGCACCGCCGCCCAGCCCGGGAACTCGCCGTGCGTGGGGTAGCCGCGCTTCACCGCCACCCAGTAGGCCGCCACGAGGTTGGTGATGGTGAGGATCAGCGCCGGGATCAGCCCCGCCAGGATGAGGCTGACGACGCTGACGCTGGCGATGCCCGCCGTGGCCAGCGTGAAGATGATGAGGTTGTGCGAGGTCGGCATCAGCGCCCCGACCAGCGCCGCGTGCGTGGTGACGTTCACTGCGTAGTCGGCGTGGTAGCCCTCCTTCTTCATCAGCGGGATCATCACGCTGCCCATGGCCGACACGTCGGCCAGCGGGCTGCCGGCCACGCCGCCGAAGAGCGTGCAGCCCACGACGTTGCTCATGCCCAGGCCGCCGCGCACGTGGCCCACCAGGCTGTTGGCAAAGCGCACGATGCGCTCGGCCACGCCGCCGTACAGCATCAGCTCGCCGGCGAACACGAAGAACGGGATGGCCAGGAAGCTGAACACCTGCATGCCGCCCACCATCTTCTGGAAGACGATGGCCACCGGCAGCCCCGCCACCAGGATGGTGGCCACGCTGGACAGGCCGATGGCAAAGGCCACCGGCACGCCGAGGATCAGCAGCAGCGTGAAGCTGCCCGCGAGAACGGCTAGTTCCATGCCGGCTCCACCACCGTGCCGCGCCACAGCGCCACGATGTGCTCGATGGAGAACAGCACGATCAGCGCCCCGGCAATGATCAGCGGCACGTAATCCAGCCCCTCGGGCACGCCGAGCATGGGCTTCTTCTCGTCCCACTTCAGCGTGGCCCAGCGCCAGCCGCTGTGCAGCATCAGGCCGCCGAAGAGGGCCACCAGCGCGTGCACCAACATCTCCACCTTCAGGCGCAGCGCCTCGGGCAGCAGCACGATCACCGAATCCAGGCCGATGTGCCCCGCATCACGCACACCCACCGCCACGCCGAAGGCGGTGACGAACAGCACCAGCAGCAGCGCCAGTGCCTCGGCCCAGGTGGGGGTGTCGTTGAAGACGTAGCGGCCGATCACCTGGTACTGCACACACAGGATCAGCGCCAGCAGGCCCAGCACGGCCAGCGCCAGCGCCGCCTTCGACAGAGCGGCGCACAGCCGCGTGAAGGGCCCGAAGGCGGGGCCTGCCATGGCGGCCGTCACTTGCTGTCCTGCACCGCCTTCACCAGCCGCTGCAGATCCGGCGTGGTGATGAACTTGGCGTACACCGGCGCCATCACGGCCTGGAAGCCGGCCTTGTCGACCTCCACGATCTCGGCGCCGCCGGCCTTGACGGCGGCCAGGCTCTTGGCCTCCTGCTCGTCCCACTTCTGGCGCTGGAAGGCCACGCTCTGCTTGGCCGCGGCGCGCACCATGTCCTGCTCGGCCTTGGGCAGCTTGTCCCAGACGATCTTGCTCATCAGCAGCATCTCGGGCGCCATGCTGTGCTCGGTGCGCGAGTAGAACTTGACGGCTTCGAAGTGCTTGAAGCCGTCGTAGCTCGGGATGTTGTTCTCGGCGGCGTCGATGAGGCCGGTCTTCAGGCCCGTGAAGACCTCGCCGATGGGCATGGGCGTGGCGTTCGCGCCCATCGCACCGATCAGGCTCACCCACAGGTCGCTCTGCTGAACGCGGATCTTCAGGCCCTTGGCGTCGGCCACGGTCTTCACGGGCTTGCGGCCGTACAGGCTGCGCGCGCCGCTGTCGTAGAAGGCCAGGCCGATGAAGCCCTGGGCCTCGCAGCCGGCCAGGATCTCCTCGCCGATGGGGCCGTCGAGCACCTGGCGCATGTGCGCCACGCTGCGGAACAGGAACGGCATCGTCGGCACCAGCGTCTTGGCGCAGATGGCGTTCATCGGGCTGATGTTGACGCGCGTCATCTCCAGCGCGCCGATCTTCACCTGGTCGATGGTCTCCTTCTCGGTGCCCAGGGCGCCCTTGTTGAAGACCTTGATGCGGTGCTTGCCACCGCTGGCCTTTTCGAGCAGCTGGCTCATGTGCCGCACCGCCGCCACGGTGGGGTAGTCATCGCTGTTGTGCACGTCGGCGCTGCGGAACTCCAGCGCCAGGGCGGGGGCGGACAGCAGGGCCAGGGCCGCAGCCGCGGCCAGGGTGCGGATGGGAGCGAAGCGGGTCATGTCAGGTCTCCGGGTCGTTGTCGTGTGCGATGGGTCAGTCGTCGAAAGGGCCGATGGCTAGGAAGCGGCCGCCCTGCAGATCGCGCTGCGGGCCCTCGGGCAGCCAGCGTTCGCCGACGGCGTCGACATGGGCCTCGGCGTCGTCCTGCGGCTCGTAGCCCAGGCGCGCCCAGCTCTCGTCGCAGCGCCACCAGGCGCGGCGATTGCGGCTGCAGCCGTAGGTGACGAGGCAGCCCACGTCGGGCGCCCTCAGCGCGCACAGCACCAGCTGCTGCAGGTCACGCGGGCTGATCCAGCTGGCCAGCGCGCGCCGGTCGGGCGGCAGCGGCTCGGCGGTGCCGATGCGCAGGCACACGCTCTCGATGCCGTGGCGCTGCCAGTACAGCTGCGCCAGCGCCTCGCCGTAGAGCTTGCTGGCGCCGTAGTGGCCGTCGGGGCGTGGTGGGGCCAGCGGGTCGATGGTGTCCTCGACACCGTAGCCGCCGGTGACGTGGTTGCTGCTGGCGAAGACGACACGCCGCACGCCCTGGCGCCGCGCGGCTTCGTAGAGGTTGTAGACGCCGATGATGTTGGCCCGCAGGATCGGCGAGTACGGTCCCTCGACGGCGATGCCGCCCAGGTGCACCACGGCCTGCACGCCGGCCATCAGCGCGCACATGGCGGGGCCGTCGGCTAGGTCGCAGGGCATCGCCTCGGCGCCGGCTGGCAGTGGCATGTGCGCCAGCGGCCCGGCCAGGTCCGACAGCCGCAGCGGCCGGCCGGTACCCGCCAACGTGGGCGCCAGTTGCCGGCCGAGCGTGCCGGCGGCGCCCGTCAGCAGCAGGCGGCCGCCGGGCGGCAGCGAAGGGACAGCGTCAGCCGAAGGACTCGTTTGAACCACGAATCGGAGAATATCGAAACGCCGTTTCGACTTCCTCCGGGGATTCCATGACGGCCCCCAGTGCCGCCACCGCGCCGATCACCAGCACGGCCGGGCTGCCGAGGCCCGGGTCCTGCGCCAGCCGATCGGCCAGCGTGCCCAGCGTGCAGCGAGCCTCGCGCTGCCGCGGCGTGTGCGCGGCGCTGACCACAGCCGCGGGTGTGTCGGCCGCCAGGCCGGCGGCCAGCAGCGGCGCCACGATCTCGCCCACGCGCTGCGTGCCCATGTAGACCACCAGCGTGAGCCCGCAACGCGCCAGCGCCGCCCAGTCCGGGCCCTCACCGCCCGGCTGGGCGTGGCCGGTGACCAGGGCCACGCCGCTGGCGCAGCGCCGGTCCGTCACCGGAATGCCGATGGCCGCCGGCCCGGCGATGCCGGCCGTGAGGCCGCTGACCACCTCGACCTCGATGCCGGCCTCGCGCAGCGCATCGACCTCCTCGCCGCCGCGCCCGAACACGAACGGATCGCCGCCCTTCAGCCGCACCACCTGCTCGCCCTGCCTCGCCTCGGCCACCATCAGGCGGTGGATGAAGGCCTGCGGCGTGCTGACGCAGCCACCGCGCTTGCCCACCGGCACGACGCGCGCGCTCTTGCGCAGGTAGCGCAGCACGCCGGGGTCGACGAGGTCGTCGACCAGCGCCACGGTGGCGCGGCGCAGCGCCTTCACGGCGCGCACGGTCAGCAGGTCGGCGTCGCCGGGGCCGGCGCCGACGAGGGTGACGCGGCCGGGTGCGGTGCGGGCGTTCATCGGATGGGCTCCCTCAGGTCGTGACGGGCTGCGGCAGCGCCACGGCCTTCAGGCGCCGCTGCAGCGCCGGCAGGCAGGAGCCGCAGGTGGTGCCGCAGCGGGTGGTGCGTTGCACGGCGGCCAGTTGCGTGGAGGCATCGGCCGCGCCGCAGGTGGCCAGCGCGGCGGTGATGTCGGCCTCTGCGACGTCGTTGCAGCTGCACAGCACGGCGCCGCGCGACGGCGCACTGGCGGCCGGCGGCGCCTTGCCGCCGGCCAGCAGCGCGGCGCCCTGGCGGCCCACCTCGCGGTCGGCCTGCAGCCACTCCAGCAGCCAGGGCGCGGCCGCGGCATCGCCGGCCAGCAGGAAGCCGCCGAGGCGGCCGGTGTCGTCCAGCCGCAGCCGGCGCAGGCGGCCGGCGCGGGCGTCGGCGTACTGCAGGCAGCGGCCGTCGCCGGCCAGGCCGAGCAGCGTCGCCAACGCGCCGACGGCCTCGGGCGTGGCCGCGGTCGCCGCCGCCGCATGCAAGCGCAGGCCCAGGCGGCCGCCGTCGTCGCGGCCGAAGGGCAGCACGCTGGCGTAGGGCCAGGCGCCGGCGTTCAGGAACTGCTGCAGCGCCTCGCGCCGCGCCAGCGCTTCGGCCGCGGGCAACCACGCGGCGGCCACGAGTTGCCACGGCAGCTCGGCGCGCTCCACGCGCACGGCGGCGTGCTTCAGCTCGGGCTGCTTCGATTGCGGACAGCGCGCCGGGTTGGTGAGCGCGTTCACGCCGGGTGCGTTGGCACCGCCCAGCGCCTCTTCGCCCCAGTGCATCGCGATGAAGGCCTGCGCCGGCGGCACGGCCTCGCTGGCCTGCACCGGCAGCACCAGCACGCCACGGCGTGACTTCACGCGCACCAGGTCGCCGGGCTCGACGCGGCGGCGCGCCAGCTCCTGGGGGTGCATCTCCACCGCGGGCGTTGGACTGTGGGCGTACAGGCGGCCGAGCGTGCCGGTGCGGGTCATGCCGTGCCACTGGTCGCGCAGGCGGCCGGTGGTCAGCGACACCGGGTAGTGCGCGTCGCGGCCCTCGGCGGTGGGCCGCCAGGCCGGGGCGGTGAAGTGCGCGCGGCCGTCGGGCGTGAGGAAGCGGCCGTCGGTGAAGAGCCGCGGTGTCGGCGCCGTGGCGCCTTCGGACCAGGGCCAGGCGCGCGGGGTCTCGTCGAGCATGGCCCAGCTGAGGCCGGTGATGTCGAGATCGCGGCCGCGTGTGGCTTCGCGGTGCTCCTGCCACACCGTTTGCGCGTTCGGCCAGTCGAACATCGAGCGGCCCGCCTGGGCCGGCACGCGGCGTGCTGGCAGCAGCGCCTCCAGCCGCTGCCCCACCGCAGCGGCGATGGCCCAATCGGCGCGTGCCTCGCCCGGCGGCGGCACGGCGGCGCGCACGCGGCTGATGCAGCGCTCGCTGTTGGTGACGGTGCCGTCCTTCTCGGCCCAGCTCGCGGCCGGCAGCAGCACGTCGGCAAAGGCCACCGTGGCCGCAGTGCGGCTGGCCTCCTGCACCACCACGAACTCGCAGCGCTCCAGCGCGCGCCGCACGAGCGCCTGGTCGGGCAGGCTCTGTGCCGGGTTCGTGCAGACGATCCACAGCGCCTTCACCGCGCCGTCGGCCGCGGCCTCGAAGAGTTCCAGCGCTGGCTTGCCCGGCGTGGCCGGCAACTCGCGCACACCCCACAGCGCGGCCACCTCGGCGCGGTGCCCGGCGTTGGCCACCTCGCGGTGGCCGGGCAGCAGCGGCGCCAGGCCGCCGACTTCGCGCCCGCCCATCGCGTTGGGCTGGCCGGTCAGGCTGAAGGGCGCGGCGCCGGGGCGGCCAATCTGCCCGGTGGCCAGGTGCAGGTTGATGAGCGCGGTGTTCTTGTCGGTGCCGCTGGCGCTCTGGTTCAGGCCCTGGCACCACAGGCTGAGCGTGGGCGCGCGTCGCCCGTCTTCACCCACGTTGGCGAACCAGCGCGCGGCCCGCACGATGTCGTCGGCCTTCAGGCCACACACCTTGGCCGCTTCGGCCGGGCTGAACTCGCGCACGCGGTCGCGCAACGCGGCGAAGCCCTGCGTGTGCGTGGCGATGTACGCGGTGTCGACCAGGCCCTCCCACAGCATCACGTGCAGCATGGCGTGGAACAGCACAACGTCGGTGCCGGGCAGCAGCGGCAGGTGCAGCGTGGCCTCGGCGGCGGTTTCGGTGCGGCGCGGGTCGGCGACGATCACCTTCATCGCCGGGTTGCGCGCGCGCGCGGCCTCGAGCCGCCGGTACAGCACCGGGTGCGCCCAGGCCATGTGGCTGCCGGCGATGAACACGGCCTGCGCGTGGTCGATGTCGTCGTAGCAGCCGGGCACGCTGTCGGCGCCGAGCGTGGCCTTGTAGCCGGCCACCGCGCTGCTCATGCACAGGCGCGAGTTGGTGTCGACGTTGTTGGTGAACACGAGGCCCTTGGCCAGCTTGTTGAAGGCGTGGTAGTCCTCGGTGAGCAGCTGGCCGCTGAGGTAGAAGCCCACGGCATCCGGCCCGTGCTCGTTCACGATGGCCGCGAAGCGCCCGGCCACCTCGTCGAGCGCGGCGTCCCAGCTCACGCGGGCCGGCGAGCCACCCCGCTGCGCACGGCGCATCGGATGCAGCGCCCGCACCTGGGCCGTGACCTCGGCCGTGGCCGTGAGGTGCAGGCTCTGCCCCTTGCTGCAGAGGCGCCCGCGGTTGGCCGGGTGCGCCTCGTCGCCCCGCACGCCGGTGATGCGCCCGGCTTCGTGCGCCACCACCACGCCGCAGCCGACGCCGCAGTAGGGGCAGGTGGTGCGTGTCTCCTCCACCATCGTCCGTCTTCTGTGCGGGCCGAGCTCAGCCGTGCCGGCAGGGGCCGGCCGTGGGTGCGGGCAGGTCCAGCGCCAGCGTGGCCAGCTCCTCGGCGTCCAGCAGCACGCGGCCGCCTTGCACGCGGCAGCGGAAGGCCGGCGTGCAGCCCTCGTCAGGCGCTCGCGCGCGGCCATCCACCAGCGCGATGGCCCAGTTGTGCAGCGGGCAGGCCACATGCTCGGCGCCCACGATGCCCTGGCTCAGCGGCCCGCCCTTGTGCGGGCAGCGGTCGAGCAGCGCGGTCACCTGCTCGCCGCGCGTGCGGAACACCGCCACCGGCAGGCCCGCGGGCCGCGCCACGCGGCGGGCGCCGAGCTCGGGGATGTCGTCGACGGCGCAGACGTCGACCCAGGCCGTGCCCTGCATCACCGCGTTCATGCGCCCTGCTCCACCGATGCCGCAACCACCGGCTGCAGCGGCGCGAACTGCCGCAGGTCGACTTGCGCCTTCTCGAACTCGAACCACGGGTCGGGCTCGCCGTCGAGCGCGAACTGCAGCTGCTCCCACAGCGCCTGGCGGCCCGCCGCGTCGTCGAGGATCCGCTTCTTCACGTGGTCCAGGCCCACCCGTGCGATGTAGTGGCAGGTGCGCTCCAGGTACCACCCTTCCAGGCGGTACAGCTGCAGGAAGGCGCCGCTGTACTCGAGCACCTCGTCGGGCGTCTTCACCTTGCACAGGAACTGCGCCACCTCCGTCTTGATGCCGCCGTTGCCGCCGACGTAGAGCTCCCAGCCGCTGTCCACGCCGATCACGCCCACGTCCTTGATGCCGCTTTCGGCGCAGTTGCGCGGGCAGCCGCTCACCGCCAGCTTCACCTTGTGCGGCGCGTACATGCGCCAGAGGGCCCGCTCCAGGTCCTTGCCCATCTGCGTGCTGTCTTGGGTGCCAAACCGGCACCACTCGCTGCCCACACAGGTCTTCACCGTGCGCAGCGCCTTGGCGTAGGCGTGGCCGCTGGGCATGGCCAGGTCCTTCCACACCGCGGGCAGGTCTTCCTTCTTCACGCCCAGCATGTCGATGCGCTGGCCGCCCGTCACCTTGACGGTGGGGATCTGGTACTTGTCCACCACGTCGGCGATGCGGCGCAGTTCGGCGGCGCTGGTCTCGCCGCCCCACATGCGCGGGATCACGCTGTAGCTGCCGTCCTTCTGGATGTTGGCGTGGCTGCGCTCGTTGATGAAGCGGCTCTGCGGATCGTCGCGCGCCTCCTTGGGCCAGGTGCTCAGCAGGTAGTAGTTGATGGCCGGGCGGCAGCTGCTGCAGCCGTTCGGCGTGCGCCAGCTCATGCCGCGGTAGACCTGGTCGATGGTGAGCCAGTGCTGCTCGCGGATGGCGTCGCGCACCACCTGGTGGCCGTGCTCGGTGCAGCCGCACATCGCCTTGGTCTTGGGCGCCGCGCTGTAGTCGCCGCCCGCGGTGGCCATGAGCAGCTGCTCCACCAGGCCCGTGCAGCTGCCGCAGCTCGCGCTGGCCTTGGTGTGCTTGCGCACGTCGTCCAGCGTGAACAGGCCCTGCGCCTTGATGGCTTTGCAGATGGCGCCCTTGGTGACGCCGTTGCAGCCGCAGACCTCGTCGCTGTCGGCCATGGCGGCCGCCTTGTTCACGCCGGCGTGGCCGGTATCGCCCAGCGAGCTCTCACCGAACATCAGCTTGTCGCGGATGTCCGCCACCGGCCGGCCCTGGCGCATCAGCTTGAAGTACCAGCTGCCGTCGACCGTGTCGCCGTAGAGCACAGCGCCGATGAGCTTGTCGTCCTTCAGCACCAGCTTCTTGTAGACGCCGCCGACGGGATCGGACAGCACGATCTGCTCGCTGCCCTCGCCGCCCATGAACTGGCCGGCCGAGAACAGGTCGATGCCCGTGACCTTGAGCTTTGTGCTCACCGCGCTGCCGGTGTAGCGGCCGATGCCGAACTCCGCCAGGTGCGTGGCGCAGACCTTGGCCTGCTCGAAGAGCGGCGCCACCAGGCCGTAGGCGATGCCGCGGTGCGCGGCGCACTCGCCCACGGCGTAGATGCGCGGGTCGGTCACGGTCTGCAGCGTGTCGCTGACCACGATGCCGCGCTCGCAGTGCAGCCCGGCGGATGCGGCCAGCGCGGTGTGCGGGCGGATGCCGGCAGCCATCACCACCAGATCGGCGGGGATCTCGCGGCCGTCCTTGAAGCGCACGGCCATCACCCGGCCTTGGGCATCCGGGATCAGCGCCTCGGTCTGCACGCCCATCTCGAAGCGGATGCCGCGCTCGGCCAGGCTCTGCTGCAGCAGCTGGCCCGCCACCTCGTCGAGCTGCCGCTCCATCAGCCAGGGCATCAGGTGCACCACCGTGACCTGCATGCCGCGCCTGGCCAGGCCGTTGGCGGCCTCCAGGCCCAGCAGGCCACCGCCGATGACGACGGCGCGCGGGTACTTCGCCGCCGCGTCGATCATGGCCTGCGTGTCGGCGATATCGCGGTAGCCGATGACGCCGGTCAGATCCTTGCCCGGCACGGGCAGGATGAACGGCAGCGAGCCGGTTGCCAGCAGCAGCCGGTCGTAGGCCGCTTGCGTGCCATCGGCCGCCTCAACCACGCGTTTGACGCGGTCGATGCGCGTGATGGTCCTGCCGGTGTGCAACGTGATGCCGTTCTCCGCGTACCACTCGCGCGGGTTCAGCACGATCTCGTCCAGCGTCTGCTCGCCGGCGAGCACGGGGCTCAGCAGGATGCGGTTGTAGTTGGGGTGCGGTTCGGCGCCGAACACGGTGATGTCGTAGAGATCCGGCGCGATCCTCAGCAGCTCTTCCACCGTGCGGATGCCGGCCATGCCGTTGCCCACCACCACCAGCCGCTGGCGCTGGCCCGGGGGACCTGCATCGCGCTTCATGCCGTGGCCTCCACGTGCGCCTGCTTGCGGTACAGGAACTCCAGCACCGCCTCGCGGCTGGCGAGGTACTGCGCGTCGTGCGCCATCTCCAGGCGGTTGCGCGGCGCTTCGCGTACCGGCGGCAGCGGCACGGCGTGCACCTCACCGATGGTGGCCGCCGGGCCGTTGGTGAGCATGACGATGCGGTCCGACAGCAGCACGGCCTCGTCGACGTCGTGCGTCACCATCAGCACCGTGGAGCCGGTGCGCTGCACGATCTTCATCAGCTCGTCCTGCAGCCGCGCGCGCGTGAGGGCGTCGAGCGCGCCGAAGGGCTCGTCCATCAGCAGCATCTTCGGCTCCATGGCCAGCGCCCGCGCGATGCCCACGCGCTGCTTCATGCCGCCGGAGATCTCGCCCGGGCGTTTGTCGGCGGCGTGGCTCAGGCCCACGAGATCGAGCGCCGCCAGCGCGCGGGCCTTCAGCTGCGCGCGGCTTTCGCGCTCGCCGAACACACGCTCCACGGCCAGCAGCACGTTGTCGGTGCAACTCAGCCAGGGCAGCAGGCTGTGGTTCTGGAAGACCACGGCGCGGTCAGGGCCGGGCCCGTCGATCTCCTTGCCTTCCAG
>JAIXTY010000002.1 GCA_027483705.1 Rubrivivax sp. | reverse complement strand
TGCCGGCCGACGCGCTGCGCCGGCTGCAGCTGGCGGCGCAGGCCCACGAGGGGCCGGTGTTCCTGCTGCGCCCCCTGGCCGAGGCCCGCCAGCCCAGCGCGGCGCCGCTGCGCCTGGCACTCGCCAGCGCCGGGCCCGACCGGCTGCGGCTGGTGCTGCTCAAGCGCCGCGGGCCGCCGGGCGCCGAGCCGGTGGAGCTGTGGCTGCCGCCGGTGCTGCCCGAGCTGCCGCTGCGCGAACTCGTCCCGCCCGCGCTGCCGCAGCCCAGCCTGCCGGGCGCGCGCGACTCCGGGCTGCAGGCGGCCTGAGCCGCCTGACGTGCCTGATGCGCCTGATGCGCCTGATGCGCCTGATGCGCCCGCCGCACTCGCTGCCCGCCCCGTATCGCCATGCACTGGATCGCCGTCCACCTGCCGCTGCTGTCGCTGGAGGCCTTCTGCGCCACGCTGCCGGCGGGCGCGGGTGATGCCGTCACGGGCGCAGACGCGCGCCCGGTGGCGCTGGTGCACGAGCACGTCGTGGTGCAGGTCAATGCCGCGGCGGCCGCGCGCGGCATCCGTGCCGGGCTGAAGCGTGCCACCGCGCAGGCCCTGGCGGCCGACGTGCTGCTGGCCGAGGCCGACCCCGCCCGCGAGGCCGCCGCGCTGCGCGCCGTGGTGCACGCGGCGCTGGCCTTCACGCCCGCGGTGGCCGAGCCCGATGCCGGCGGGGCCGACGAGCCCGCCACCGTGCTGCTGGAGGTGCAGGGCAGCCTGCGCCTCTTCGGCGGCCCGGTGGCGCTGGCGCGGCAGCTGGCCACGGCGCTGGCGCCGCTGGGCCACCGGCTGCAGATGGCGGCGGCGCCCACCGCCGCCGGCGCGGCGCTGCTGGCGCGCTGGGCACCGCGCGGGGTGGACGTCCTGCACGGCCCGCACGTCACCGACCGCGTGGCGCTGGCCGTGCTGCTGGCGCGCGCGCCGGTGACGCTGCTGCCGGCGCCGCGCGCGGCCGTCGCCGCCGAGATGGTGGCCATGGGCCTGCACCGGCTGGCGGATCTGCGCGCGCAGCCGCGCAGCGGCCTGGCGCGGCGCTTCGGCGAAGGCCTGCTCGACACGCTCGACCGCGCCTTCGGCGACACGCCCGACGGCCGCCGCTGGGCGGTGCTGCCGGCGGTGTTCGAGGCGCGGCTGGAGCTGGCCGCGCGCGCCGAGCACGCCGAGCAGGTGCTGCACGGGGCCGGCGTGCTGCTGGCGCGGCTGGTGGCCTGGGCGCAGGGGCGGCAGGTGCGCGTCGGCCGCTTCGTGCTGCGCTGCCTGCACGAACGCGCGCGCCAGGTTCTGGTGCCGCCCACCGAGCTGGCCGTGGAGCTGGCCGAGCCCGCCGTCGACCTGGCGCACCTGCAGGGCCTGCTGAAGGAGCGCCTGGGCCGCCTGGAACTGCCGGCGCCGACGCTCGACCTGATGCTGCACTGCCACCACGTCGTGGCCGCGCCGGCGCCCAACGGCGAGCTGTTCCCCACGCGGGCCAGCCGCGCCGAGGGCCTGCTGCGCCTGCTGGAGCGGCTGCGCGCGCGGCTGGGCGACGCGCAGGTGCAGCGCCTGGTGGCCGTGGCCGACCACCGCCCCGAGTACGGCAGCCGCGCGCTGCCGGTGCAGGGCGAGGGCGCGCAGCCGGCGCTGCCGGCCGTGCCGCCCGGGCCGGCGCTGCTCGACCCGACGCTGCCGCTGCACCGCCCGGCCTGGCTGCTGCCCGAGCCGCAGCCGCTGGCCGAGGCGCGCGACGGCACGCCGCTGGTGGCCGGCCGGCCGCTGCGCCTGCTGGCCGGCCCCGAGCGCATCGAGACCGGCTGGTGGGACGAGCACCCGGTGCTGCGCGACTACTTCATCGCCGAGGCGCACGACGGCGCGCTGGTGTGGGTGTTCCGCCACCGACTGCCGCAGCCGCCCGGCGAGCCGCAGTGGCACCTGCAGGGGCTGTTCGGCTGAGGGTTCCCCACCCCATGAGATAGTCCGCGCCCGATGAAGCCCGCCGCCCCCGAGCCCGCTGCCGCGCCCGAACCCAGCCCCGAGGCGCGCCGCCACATCGACCGCAGCGTCCCCGCCTTCCCGGGCATGCCCTGGCGTCGGCGGCTGCTGTTCGTGGGCCTGGCGCTGGTCATGGGCTGGGCGGTGGTGACGACGATGGTCGACCCGCCCGGCGGCATCAAGCGCCACCCGCCGCCGCGGGTGGACGCGCCCACCTGCGCTGCGGGCCAGACGCAGGGCTGCGTCGGCGGCACGGCGCAGGTGATCGTCGCACCCACCCCGGCCGCACCGGCCTCGCGCTGAGCCGGCGCCCGCGCCGCCCTCAGAGATCGATGCGGAAGCGCAGCCCCGGGCTGTGCCCGTAGACCGGGCCCTTGTCGAAGGCGCCCAGCAGCACGCCGCCGTTGGCCAGGATCACCTTCTGCGACGGCTCGTTGTCGGGGTCGGTGGTCAGTTCGACGAAGCCCATGCCCAGTTCGCGCGCCAGCGGCAGCAGCAGGCCCAGGGCCCGCGTGCCGTGGCCGCGACGCCGCTGCCAGGGCACGAGGCTGTAGCCCACGTGGCCCAGCACGTGCGGCGGCAGCGGCGCGTGGCCGTGGTTCCAGCGCAGGTTGATGAGCCCCGCGAAGCCCGTGGGGCCATCGTCGTCGGCGTCCCAGATCCAGCGCTGCAGGCTGGGCACGCGCGGCACCTGCGAGCCGTCGGCCAGCGTCACCAGCGGGCCACCACCTTCACGGTTGTCGGTGAGCGCAATGAAGCCGGCCGGGTCCTGCGCGATGCGCTCCAGCGCCTCGCGGTTGGCCACGAGGCCGCGCACGTTGTCGGGTGTCCAGCCGCGCTCCAGCGCCGCGGTGTACACCGGCAGCAGCGCCAACGTGGGCACGCGCAGCCGGGTGCGCGGTGGTGTCGGCGATGCCGCGGGTGAATCGGCGGGCGGTGGTGGCGTGTCCATGGCCGCCACCATATCCCGGCCTGCGGCCTTCAAGGCTCTGCCTTCGGGCAGATCAGGCCGACCGAGCCGACCGGGCCTGGTCAGGCCAGCACGCGCTTCAGCCAGGCCTCGAGGTCGCGCACCTCTTCCAGGCACACCGAGTGTTCCATCGGGTACTCGTGCCACTCCACCGGCTGGCCGAGGGCGAGCAGCGCGTCGCGGCTGTCACGCCCGCGCGCCGGCACGACGACGCCGTCGCGGCTGCCGTGCGCACCGAACACCGGCGTGTCGGCGTTGGCCGCGTGGCGCTCGCCGGCGGCCTTGGTGGCCAGCGGCAGGTAGCCCGACAGCCCGGCCAGGCCGGCCAGCCGCTGCCCGTAGCGCAGCCCGGCCCCCAGCGTGACGGCGCAGCCCTGGGAAAAGCCCGCCAGCACGATGCGCGAAGCGGGCACGCCGCGCGCGACCTCACGGTCGAGCAGCGC
>JAIXTY010000072.1 GCA_027483705.1 Rubrivivax sp. | reverse complement strand
CGTCAGGTACCGATCGCCGCTGGCGTAGGCCCGTGCCCTGCGGTCGGCCGCGGCGTCTTCATCGAACAGCTCCTGTGGAGTGATCGGCACGTGTTCCGGTGGGTCAAAGGACAGCTGGCCGGGCCGCCTTGCCAGGTCGATGGAAATGTCGACATCCCGGAGATCGACATCCACACTTACGACTTGCATAGCCCCGCTGACGGCTTCTGCGGCGACCTTCGCATCTTCTACGAGGCATCCCCGACGAACCGCTTCGCTCAGAAGGCACCACGGCGCGACGATGAATCTGAGCTGTGACAGCGGGGTCGTTGTACTGGCTGCGAGCAGGGCCCGGCTCCCGTGATCCTGTTCAAAGGTGGTCTGCGACGGGGAGACTCGCCAGTTGATGCTCCGAAGGAAGTTGCCGAACGCCAAGGCGCTTCCGAGGTGCAGTCCGATGAAGGCCAAGTTCCTCGTTGAAGTGTCACTAGACGATGCTGAAGGGACGAGCCTGCCAAAGGTGTCGGCATCCAGCGCCACCTCGTGACGCGCGATGTAGTTGAACGCCACTTCGATCGCGCGTTGATTGGTTGTGCCCCACCGATCCAGGAAGCGCTGAAGCGTCTCGGCTTCAGCGGGCTTCAGGAGGTCGAGCAAATCCATCGTCAGCTTCGAATCGCTGGCCTCGACCAGTGTATTCAACTGTCGGTCGATGGGCGCTCCGAGAAGCTCGATGTGCAGAAGCTGTGTGGCGATGAACGGTTCTTGATCAGTCGGCGTGTCTGGGCGATTCAACCGAGTCGCCTGTGCGGCGGCTGCTGCCGAAGCATCCGCGAGGAGCAAGTAGCGGGGCGCGCGTAGGCTGGCCCAATGACGGGTTGTGGTGTCCCTAGCCGGTAGCCCCGAGTACCAACGCGCGACCAGGCGTGCAAGGGCGTCCGGGGCTAGCCGAGCCAATCCGGGTGTCAAGTCCTGCATCGCATGGTCCTCACTGTGCGTGCTTAAGCTCGTATCGAGGCGACTCGTGTCGAGGCTATCCGCAGAGGCCTCGATGAGCCGCACAAACGCGCTGTCGGCGATAAGCGAGGGATCGGCGAGGTAGCGCCTTGCCCTTCGAAGGCGCGAAAGCAACGCGATGCCGTCGTCCTTCCACAAGAGATCAAGGTGACGGTACTCAAGGCCAAACAGGCTGCGAGGTGGGTTCGGCAGATAGTCATCCTCATACGAAAAGCCATGCTCGAAGTCGACCCTCATCGTTGAGGCGGTGCGTTCGTTCTCCTCGGTGCCGGTCAGCCACAGCAGGAGACTCGCCACCCGCTTACGGAAGTCGAGGTCGACGCCCCTCTCGGGCACAACGGCGAGAGCACCGTCAGACATCCGTACCAGATCCTTCGTCATCTCGATCGGATCAACCGGGTTTAGTGCCACCAACCACTTCAGGCCCTGCCACGCCTGATCGCGGACCTCGATTGCTGCAGCGACGGCTGCGGCGGCGAACACCTTTCTCGCTCTGACAAGCGGCGTTCCGAACAGGAGGCGAGGAACTTCGGACGCAAGGTCGTCCTGTTCCAAGTCGTGCAGGCGCATCGGTACGCCCATAACACGGTAGACGCCTGCCGCACTTACGCCGATGCGTTCATGCAATCTCCTTGCCCGAAGTTCCTCTGAACTTGGTGCACCCGCAGCCGCGGTTGGGTGTGCGCATTGCGCATGCGCGACCCAGGAAACGAGCCGATCCGATATCGCCTCCCAGGCCGAGGTGTTGGATGCTGAGATCCCCCTCAACGCTGACAGTGCCCAATGGCGCGATGAAGCGTACGCTCGTCCAGCGGATCGCTCCGCAGCCTGCAGCAGTGGCGACACGATGACCGGAGCGAGTGCAACGGCGTGGCGGCGATGTGCTTCCTGAGCGTTCTGGCTGTGGAGCAGCGCGGTGAGGATTGCACCGACGACGGCTGGGTGGCTCGGTGAGGCCTTCGCAACGCCGATGGAGAGGGCTGCCGCGAGGATGTCGGGGGCAGCGGAGGTTGCTGCAATCGGGTCGAGCCAGGTAGCCAGGGTGGTGTCGGCCGCGTTGACATTGACGGTGACCGCTTCCTCCAGCAGTTGGAGAACCGTCGCGCCTAGCGCGAGGTAGACAGTGCTGGCCTTCGGGCGGTAGCTATGGGGCCGACTTGGCACTTGCTCCATCCAAGTGCCGTCGATGATTTCTGACAGGCGACGGTAATTGAGCGAGGGTCCAAGCGACTGGCGCGAAACCATGGTGTCCAGTTCGTCCAGACTGAAGTGACGCACCGAGCCAGTCCCCGCGGCGACGGCTTGTATGTCATGCCAAAGCGTCTTCGCCAGCTGCAGCAACCAGGCCTCCCACTCCGCCTCGCTGAACGCTCGGTTCTCTCGGGCTCCTAGTTCGTCCCGCCCATAAGTCCATAACAGCCTTGGCAGCGTCGCATCCCCGTCCAGCTCTACCTTGGAGCTCAGCTTCATCACCAGCGGGAACAAGCGGGGGATTCGCGCCAACGGAAGCAGGTCTGGTGACAGGCTCTCTGGCGTTCGGCCGTAACGCGCAAGCATCTGCTCAAGTTCTCCGCCTGGTAACGTGTCATAGGGCTCGACGCCAATGCGGGTGACTCCGGGCATCCCGCGGAAATCATGCAGACGCTGCTCAAGGAAGTTGGACTGCGTCGTGACGATCAGGCGGACGCGCCCGCGGAATGCACCACCCTGCAGTAGTTG
>JAIXTY010000003.1 GCA_027483705.1 Rubrivivax sp. | reverse complement strand
CATCGTGGCCACCGACAACGGCATCCTGCACCGCATGCGCCAGCTCGCCCCGGGCAAGACGCTCATCGAGGCCCCCACCGCGGGCCGCAGCGCCACCTGCAAGAGCTGCGCGCACTGCCCCTGGATGGCGATGAACGCGCTGCAGGGCGTGCTGGCCTGCCTGGAGCACGGCCACGGCGAGATCACCGTGCCGGAGCCGGTGCGCGTGCGTGCGGCCGGCTGCATCGAGCGCATGCTCGACTTCGTGAAGGCCCACCCGGCGGCGCTGAGCCGCCCCGGCGGCCCGGCCCGGGGCCACGTTCCCGGACTCGGCGCGGCCTGAAGGCACCCGGCCGCGGAGCGGCACCGCGGCACTTTTCACGCTCCAAGTCGCGCTTCAGATTCCGGCTCACGTGCCGATAGAGGTCGCACGACCCCGAAAGCCGTCATCGCGGGGAGGAGCCGAAGCATGAGCGCCGATTTCACGACTGTCCGCAACCACAACGAACGCGCTGTCTTCGACACGGTGCAGCGGCTCGCCCCGCAGTACCCCGGCCTGGCCCACGACCCCGAGCTGCTGGCCGACGTCGCCTGCGTGGCGCTCAACCGGCTGGCCCCGCGCTACATCCGCCACGAGGTGGATTTCGTCTTCTACCTGAGCGAGCGCGAGCGCAGCGACAGCGACCGGCAGATGACCGAGGCCGTCGAGTACGCCTTCGGCTTCGTGCAGGCCCGCACCGCGATGAGGGCCCGTGGTTGACGACGACATCGTCGCCGCCACGCGCGGGCGGCTGCGCGAACTCTGTTACCTGAAGCCCGACGAGGCCGCCGCGCTCGGGCGCTCGCTGGCCGGCAGCGGCGGGCTCATGGAGGCCGAGGGTTGGCTGCACGTCGCCCTGGCCGAAGTGCGCACCGGCCGCGAGGGCGCCGCCGACGCCGCGCTGGCGCAGGCCCGCCAGGGCTTCGAGGCGCTGGGCCACGCCACGGGCCTGGCCTGGTGCGACGAGGTCCAGGCCATCGCGCTGCGGCGCGCCGGCGACTACGCGGCCTCGGCCAACCTGCAGGCCGAACTCGACGGGCGCACCGGCATCGAGCGCGACGCGCTGTACCGCTTCCTGGCGCACAACTCGCGGGCCATCACCCACAAGGTCAACGGCCACTGCGACGACGCGCTGCGCCACTTCTACGCCGCGCACGACGCCGCCGTCGAGAGCGGCCTCGACGGGCCGCGCGTCACGGCCATCGGCAACCTCGGCGGCTTCCACCAAGACCTCTACAACCTCGACGACGCCCGTCGCCTGAGCGAGGAAGGCCTGGAGCAGGCCTGCCGCCTGGGACTGCGCCAGGTGGTCACGGTGACAGCGGCCAACCTCGTGTTCATCCGCCACGCCATGGGCGACGGCGCGGGCGCCCACGCGATGGCCGTGTTCATGCTCGAGAACCCGGCGCAGACGCTGCCCGACCTCGCGCACATCTTCCCGCTGCCCCTGGCGCTGGGCCATCTGGCGCACGGCGACATCGAGCGCGCGCTGCGCTTCCTGGAGGCCGGCGCCGTGACCGGCATCGCCGACGGCGACGGCCTGTGCGACTGGGCCTGGATCAAGGCCCGCTGCCTGCTCGCGCAGGACAACGCCGTGGGCGCGCGCGAGCTGGTCGAGCGCACGCTGCAGCAGCGCGCCGAGCGCCAGCTGGCGGAGCAGCCCTACCCGTCGATGCAGCTGCGCCAGGCGCTGGCCGACGCCTGCGAGCGGCTGGGCGACCACCGCGCCGCGCTGGGCTGGCAGCGCCAGGCCCACGAGCGCTATGCGCACCTGGTGGGGCGCAGCGCACGCGCACGCTTCATCGCGCTCGAAGTCGGCCACCAGCTCGCCACCGCCCAGCGCGAGCGCGACAAGGCCGTGCTCGGGCACCGCGAGGCCGAGCACGACCGGCGCCGCCTGGTGGAGCTGAACGCCGCGCTCGAGGCCAAGATGGCCGAGACCGAGCAGCTGCACCAGGCGCTGCGCGAGCAGGCGCTGCGCGACCCGCTCACCGGGCTGCACAACCGCCGCTACCTGTTCGAGGCCGGCCCGGGCCTGCTGGAGCTGGCGCGTCGGCAGCAGCGCATCGCCTGCGTGGCCCTGCTCGACCTTGACCACTTCAAGCTGCTCAACGACACCTACGGCCACCAGGCCGGCGATCAGGTGCTGCGCCGCTTTGCGGCCCTGCTGAAGGAGACGCTGCGCCGCTCCGACATCCTGTGCCGCTACGGCGGCGAGGAGTTCGTGGCGGTGATGCCCGACATCGATGCCAACGACGCGCACGCCGTGCTCGCCCGGTTGCTGGAGGCCTTGCGCACGCTGCCGCCCGAGCCCGGGCGCCGGCGCGTGCCCAACGGCAGCTTCTCGGCCGGCATCGCCGTGTTCCCGCGGCATGGCAGCACGCTGGAGAAGCTGCTGCACCGCGCCGACAAGGCGCTCTACACGGCCAAGCACCAGGGCCGCGCGCGCATCGAGCAGGTGCCGGCCACGGGCTTCGGCACCTTGGCCTAGTCACGGGCCCCCAGGCTCGCTGGCGCTCGCCACCCCCCGAGGGGGCTCGCACCGGACCGGGAAACCCGGATCCGGTGCGCCACGGCTCAGCGGCTCTTCGCCGGGCGCGTGAGCACGGTGGGAAAGCTCACCGGCAGTGCCTCGGGGAAGTCGCGGCTGTAGTGCAGGCCGCGGCTCTCGTGGCGGCGCAGCGCGCTGCGCACGATGAGTTCGGCGCAAACCACCAGGTTGCGCAGCTCCAGCAGGTCGCGGTTGACGCGGAAGTTGGCGTAGTAGTCCTCGATCTCGTCGCGCAGCAGCTTGATGCGGTGCAGCGCGCGCTCCAGCCGCTTGGTCGTGCGCACGATGCCGACGTAGTTCCACATCAGCAGGCGCAGCTCGTCCCAGTTGTGTGCGATCACGACCTGTTCGTCGGCGTCCTCGACCTGGCTTTCGTCCCAGGCCGGCAGCGGGGCCGGGGCCTGGGGCGCCTGGGCCAGGATGTCGGTCGCGCAGGTCTGGCCCAGCACCACGCATT
>JAIXTY010000203.1 GCA_027483705.1 Rubrivivax sp. | reverse complement strand
TAAAGCGAGTGGCTCGATCGAAGTAGCAGTCGATGGAAAACCGAAGTTGCGGCGGTTGAGGGTTCTTGGTGGAGATTCCCCAGCGCATGATGGCAGCCAAGGCTCGGTGGTGGTTCGGGAACGCATTGAGTGTGTAGCTCAGATCTCCGCCTAGGTGACCGCTTGCGCCTCGCAGCAGCCCTTCGACGGAAGGTGTGAAGTGGAACCTCTCAACAATCTCAAGCCGACCCTGTCGGTCGACGTTGTAGTCGAATGGGCCATAGTGATTGGGTATCGCCACCGGCGCGCACACCTGGGCCTCGGCAAGCTGCAGCAAGCCCGCAAGCAGCACTGCGATGCCGCTCGTCCTGGGCAGGGAGGACAGGCGCAATCCTTTTTCCGGGATCGAATACGCGAGTACGGGCCCCGACAACGTCTTGAGAGTCACTTGCATGCTCCTGTGAAGGTCAGCGATCAATGCGGTTTCGCGATCGGGTCGGTCGCCCAGGATCGTTGGTCATGGCGTTGTACCTCTGAACCTGGCAGTTCTGGTTCTGGGCAGGGTCGATGCACCACCAGCTGATGCGGTCTACATGAACGTGCCGCCAGGCCTTGGCCCGGCCGTCAGCCAGCCCACCGTGGCCTGCACAAGCTGCTCGCCCTGCGGCCCTTTGGAAAACGTGTGGTCGGCCTCGGGCATGTCCAGCCGCCGGTGCTGTGCGCGGCCCATCAGGCGCTGCCAGCGCGGCTCGGTGGCCACGTGGTCGGCGAACTCGCGTGCCGTGAGGTCCTGGCCGCTCAGCACCCACAGCACCGGCCCTTCAAAGCGCTCGGCGCCGAGCAGCATGCGCTGCTGGAACGGCAGCGCCGCGGCGCCCGTGCGCCCGCCATGGCCCGGGGGCGACGCACTCGCCGAGCCCTTCACCGCGCCCTTCACGTTGGCCATCAGCTCACGCGCCGCGCGCAGCGCCACGCCGCCCGACAGCAGCTTGAGCCAGAACTCGCGCTGCCGCAGCCGCTGCCAGTAGTAGTGCTTGATGTGCGTGCGCGCCAGCGTCTGCGCCGAGCGCACCCAGGGGTTCAGCAGCACCAGCCCGGCGATGCGCCGGTCGTCGTGTTCGTGCAGGTGCATCAGCGCCGCCGAGGCGCCATCGCACAGGCCCCACAGCACCACGCGCCGCACCTGCGGCAGCTGCGCCTGCAGTGCGTCGAGCGCGGCCGCGATGTCGGGGCCCACGTGCTCGAAGGTATGAAGCGGCCCGGTGGCGTCGCCCATGCCGCGCACGTCAAAGCGCATGGCCGCCACACCCGCGGCCGCACTGGCGCGGCACAGCTGCGTGAACTGCCGGTGGCTGCCGCTGCGCACCTGCGGGCCGCCCACCACCACCAGCAGGGCCAGGTCGGACGATGGCGCCGCCGGCACCGAGATGACGCCGGCGAGCTGCTCGCCCCGGCACTCGAAGCGCAGCGCCAGCTCCCGCACGGGGGTGGGGGTGCTCATGCGGTGGCGCCCTGCGGCTGCGCCGGGTGCGGCGCCGGCTGCTGGGCCAGCTGCTGCGTCGTCAATGCCAGCAGCGCCGGCGCGTCCTCGATCTCGGTGGTCTGCCAGAAGGCCGGGCCGACCACCGCGGCGGCGTCCACCTGCCAGCCGGCCGCGCGCCAGCGCTCCAGCGCCATGCGGCTGGCCGGCAGCAGCTCGGGGGCATCGCCCGACGCCACCTCCAGCCACACGGCCCGCGCCGGCCGGCGCGGGGGCGCCAGCGTGGCGGCCTCCAGGCCCTGGGCCAGGCCGGGGTGGACGCGGTAGCCGGCCACCTCCACCGACTGCCCGGCGGCCAGCTCGCGCTTCAGGCCCTCGGTCACGCCCTTGGCGCCGCCGTCCAGCATCTCGGCCGCGGCCTTCAGGCGAAGAAACTGCTGCAGCGCGGTCTTGCCGCTGCCGGTGGGCTGCCACAGCAGCAGGTTGATGTTGCGTCCAGCGGCTTCGGCCAGCGTGTCGGCCGCCTGAACGGCCAGCAGCGCGCCCACGCGGTGGCCCCACAGCCACAGCGGCAGGTGCTCGGCAGCACCGCTGCGCCGCTGCAGGTGCTCCACGGCCCAGTGCACGTCGGCCAGCCAGCGTGCCCAGGTCGCGTCGCCAAAGTCGCCGGCGCTGTCGCCGCAGCCCAGCAGGTCGGTCTGCAGCACGGCCAGCCCGTTGGCGGCCAGCGCACGCGCCTGCAGCGCCGCCATGCGCCGGCTCTTGTTCATCTCTTCGGCAAAGGGGTGCAGGTGCACCACCAGGCCGCGCAGGTGCCCGACGGCCGGGTGGTAGACACAGAAGCGCGCCGCGTCGGGCCGCGCCGAGGCATCGAACGGGTCGTCGTGCGCCGGGTCGGTGCTGGCGAAATGCGGCTCGGCCGCCATGGCGCGTGGGGCGGGGCGGGTGGCTTCTCAGCCCAGCTTGGCGGCGACGAAGGCCACCAGGCTGCCGACGGTGCCGAAAGTGGCGCCGTCGATGTCGTCGTCGTCGATGGTGATGCCGAAGCACTCTTCGAGGCTCGTGATCAGCGTCACCACGGCCATGGAGTCCAGCTCGGGCACGGCACCCAGCAGCGGCGTGTCGTGCGTGAAGGCCATGGCGCGGCCGCCGAGGCTGAGCACGTCGTCGAGAGTGCGGAGCACGTCCGGGGTGGGATCCATGAATGTCGGCTAGGCGAGGCGTTGAAGCGCGGGATTCTAGGAGTCGCCACTGTCGGCACCGGGCTGCCGGCTGTGGCGGATTTGGCTGGCGGCCGCGCTTTGCGCATGGGCCTGCCGAGCCTCCGCAGCCTCGCATGACATACTGATTTCGGCCTGTTCTCGCGGGCCCGATCCTCGAGCCATCGAGTGCATGGCCCGGGCCTTCTGGCCCCGGCCCCGAGCCCCGCCCAACCGCATGACCGAAACCACGCTCCTGCACGAACTGGTGGCCTGCAGCGCCGCCCGCACGCCCGACGCGCCCGCGCTCACCTACGGTGCCCAGACGCTGAGCTACGCCGAGCTGCAGGCGCGCGTGGCGGCCTTCGCGTCGGGCCTGCGCGGCCTGGGGCTGGCCCGCACCGAGCGCGTGGGCATCTACCTCGAGAAGCGCTTCGAGACGGTGGTCGCCAGCTTCGGCGCACCCGCCGCCGGCGGCGTGATGGTGCCGATGAACCCGCTGCTGAAGGCCGAGCAGGTGGCCTTCATCGCGCGCGACTGCAACGTGCGCGTGCTGGTGACCTCGCCCGAGCGGCTGCAGCAGCTGCTGCCCGTGCTGCCCGAGTGCCCCGACCTGCGGCACGTGGTGCTCACCGACGCCGCGCCGGCCGGCGTGGCCCTGCCGCCGGGCCTTTCGCTGCACGCCTGGGCGGCCTTGACGGACGCGCCCTCGGCGCCGGGCCACCGCGTCATCGACACCGACCTGCTGGCCATCCTCTACACCAGCGGCTCCACCGGCCGACCCAAGTGCGTGGTGCTGTCCCACCGCAACATGGTGGCCGGCGCCAAGAGCGTGGCCAGCTACCTGGAGAACCGGCCGTCCGACACGCTGCTGGCGGCGCTGCCGCTGAGCTTCGACGCCGGCTTCAGCCAGCTCACCACGGCCTTCCACAGCGGCGCGCGCGTCGTGCTGCTGAACTACCTGCTGCCGAAGGACGTGCTCAAGGCCCTGGAGCGCGAAAAGGTCACGGGCCTCACGGCCGTGCCGCCGCTGTACATCCAGCTCTCGCAGCTCGAGTGGCCGGCGGCCATCGGCCAGCACCTGCGCTACTTCGCCAACACCGGCGGCCGCATGCCGCGCGAGACGCTGCAGCTGCTGCGCCAGCGCGTGCCGGCCGCGAAGCCCTTCCTGATGTACGGCCTGACCGAGGCCTTCCGCAGCACCTACCTGCCGCCCGAGCAGGTGGACCAGCGCCCCGACAGCATCGGCAAGGCCATCCCCAACGCCGAGATCCTGGTGCTGCGCGAGGACGGCACGGAGTGCGCGGCC
>JAIXTY010000287.1 GCA_027483705.1 Rubrivivax sp. | reverse complement strand
GGCGAGGTGCTGCGCAACGCCGACGACGTGGCGCAACTGATCGTGGGCGTGCACCAGGGCCGCCCGGTCTACCTGCGCGAAGTGGCCACGGTGGACGACGGCCCCGAGCAGCCCACGGCGCAGGTGTGGTTCACGCCCGGCGGCAGAGCGGCCGATTCGGCCAGCGCCGGCCACCCCGCCGTGACGCTGACGCTGACCAAGAAGCCCGGCGCCAACGCCGTGGACGTGGCCCGCGAGGCCCGCGCGCGGCTCGAAGCGCTGCGCGGCAGCCTGGTGCCGGCCGGCGTGGAGGTGACCGTGGTGCGCGACTACGGCGCCACCGCCGCCGAGAAGGCCAACCAGCTGATCACGAAGCTGGTGTTCGCCACCGGCAGCGTGATCCTGCTCGTCGGCTTTGCGCTCGGCCGGCGCGAGGCCGTGATCGTCGGCGCCGCGGTGGTGCTGACGCTGGCCGCGACGCTGTTCGCCAGCTGGGCCTGGGGCTTCACGCTCAACCGCGTGAGCCTGTTCGCGCTGATCTTCAGCATCGGCATCCTGGTCGACGACGCCATCGTCGTCGTCGAGAACATCCACCGCCACCGTGCGCTGGAGCCCGGCAAGCCGCTGGCCCAGATCATCCCGGCGGCGGTGGAAGAAGTCGGCAGCCCCACCATCCTGGCCACCTTCACCGTGATCGCGGCGCTGCTGCCGATGGCCTTCGTCAGCGGGCTGATGGGCCCGTACATGAGCCCGATCCCCATCAATGCCAGCCTGGGCATGGCGATCTCGCTGCTGATCGCCTTCACGGTGACGCCGTGGCTGGCGCTCAAGCTCATGAAGGGCGGTGCCCACGCCGAGGCGGGTGCGGCGGCCCATGGCGAAAGCCGCCTCGCCGGCTGGCTGCAGCGCCTGTTCGCCCGTGTGCTGACGCCGCTGCTCGACAGTGCCCGCAAGCGCTGGCTGCTGCTGGCCGGCATCATCGTGGCGATGGTGCTGTCCGTCGGCCTGGCCGCCGTGCAGTGGGTCGTGCTGAAGATGCTGCCCTTCGACAACAAGAGCGAGTTCGCGCTCGTCGTCGACATGCCCGCCGGCACCGCCGTGGAAGACACCGCCGCGGCGATGCACGAGATGGGCAGCTTCCTCGCCAAGCAGCCCGAGGTGCAGCACCTGCAGGGTTATGCCGGCACCGCCAGCCCCATCACCTTCAACGGCCTGGTGCGCCAGTACTTCCTGCGCGCCGACCCGCACCAGGGCGAGCTGCAGGTCAACCTCGTGCCCAAGAGCCAGCGCCACGGCCCGAGCCACGACCTGGCACAGCGCCTGCGGCCGGAACTCGAGAAGATCGCCGCGCGCCACGGCGCGAAGCTGAAGCTCGTCGAGGTGCCGCCCGGCCCGCCCGTGCTGAGCCCGATCGTCGCCGAGGTCTACGGCCCCGACGAAGCCGGCCGCCAGCAGCTGGCCACGCGGCTGGAGGCGGCGTTCCACGCCACGCCCGACATCACCGGCATCGACAGCACGCTCGCCGCCGACGCGCCGCGCGCCGTGCTGCGTATCAACCGCCAGCGCGCCGACACGCTGGGCGTCAGCGCCACGGCCATCGCCGAGACGGTGGCCGGCGCGCTCTCAGGCCTGGACGCCACGCATCTGCACGACAGCGCCAGCACGCACGCCGTGCCGGTGCGGCTGCAGCTGCCGCGCGAGGCGCAGGTGGGGCTCGATGCGCTGCTGGCGCTGCCGATGCGCACCAGCAGCGGTGCCCTGGTGCCGCTGTCGGAACTGGTGCGCGTGGAGCGCGGCGTCATCGACAAGCCGCTGTTCACGAAGAACCTGCAGGGCGTGAGCTACGTGATGGCCGACGTCGGCGCCGGTGGCAGGACGCCTGACTCGCCGCTCTACGGCCTCTTCGGCATCCGCCACCAGCTGCAGGCTGCCGCGCTGCCCGGCACCGGTACGCTCGGCGAGTACTGGATCTCGACGCCGAAGAACCCCTACGAGGCCTACGCCGTCAAGTGGGACGGCGAGTGGCAGATCACCTACGAGACCTTCCGCGACATGGGCGCCGCCTACGGCGTGGGCCTCATCCTCATCTACATCCTCGTGGTCGCGCAGTTCCGCAGTTACGTCGCGCCGCTGGTCATCATGGCGCCGATCCCGCTCACGCTGGTGGGCGTGATGCCGGGGCACGCGCTGCTGGGCGCCAGCTTCACCGCCACCAGCATGATCGGCATGATCGCGCTGGCCGGCATCATCGTGCGCAACTCGATCCTGCTCGTCGACTTCATCGAGCTGCAGGTCGCCGAGGGCAAGCCCTGGCGCGAGGCGGTGGTGAACGCCGCCGCGGTGCGCGCGCAGCCCATCGCGCTGACGGCGCTGGCGGCGATGACGGGTGCCCTCTTCATCCTCGACGACCCCATCTTCAACGGCCTGGCGATCTCGCTGCTGTTCGGCATCGGCGTGAGCACGCTGCTGACGCTGGTGGTGATCCCGGTGCTGCACGTCGTCGTCCACCGGCGCCGCTACGAGGCGCTGCATGCCGCTCCCAACCCCACCTGAAGGAGACCTCCATGACCATCGACCGCCTGATCCGCATCTTTGCCGGCAGCTTCATCCTCATCAGTCTGGCGCTCGGCGTCGAGGCCAGCCCGCTGTTCGTGAGCCCCTGGTTCCTGGCCTTCACGGCCTTCGTCGGCGCCAACCTGCTGCAGTTCGGCTTTACCAACGTCTGTCCGCTGGGCTGGGTGCTGGGCCGGCTGGGCGTGCCGGCCGCTGGCGAGGTACCGGCCACGAGCCGCTGAGCGCGGTCACCCCCCATGGCTCTCCCCTCGATGGCGGCCCCACGCCCGCGTCAGGATGGTGACAATGCCCCACCCGACACCCCCCACCGCAGAGGCCTGCCCGATGTCCGTGCTCACCGATGCGGAAAGCCGCACCGACCTGCTCAACCGGCTCAAGCGCGCCGAGGGCCAGTTGCGCGGCATCCAGCGCATGCTCGAGGAAGGCCAGGACTGCATGGACATCGCCACGCAGATGGCGGCCGTGCGCAAGGCGCTCGACAGCACCTACGTGCGCATGACGGTGTGCTTCGTGCAGCAGGAACTGCGCGCGCGGCTGGCCACCGAGCCGGCGCAGGACGAGCAGATCGACAGCCTGCTCGCCGGCATGCAGGACCTGCTCAACAAGGTCCGCTGAGCGCGCGGCGCTCGCCAGGCGCGCGCCGATGACCACCGCCCACCCCCCGCTGCGCCACCTGACGCCCGCCTGGTTCGCCATCGTCATGGGCCTCGCGGGCCTGGCGCTGGCCTGGCACCGGGCCGCGCCGCTGATGGGCGACGGCGCCGCCGCGGCCGCGGCCGTGCTGGGCGCGCTGGCGGCGGCCTGCTTCGCGCTGCTGCTGCTGATGGCGCTGCGCCGCTGGCAGCGCCACCGCGAGGCCTGGCTCGAAGACATCCGCCACCCGGTGCGCCACCCTTTCGTGGCGGCGATGCCGATCTCGCTGCTGCTGGTGGCCACGCTGGCCGTGGCGCTGCTCGGCCCCAGCTTGGTGGCCGCCGGGGCGTGGTGGCTGGCCAGCCTGGCTCAGCTGGCGACGACGGCCTGGGTGCTGTCGCGCTGGTGGCGCGGCAACCAGGCCGGCGGGCTGCAGTGGGCGGGCCTCACGCCGGTGATGTTCATCCCCGTCGTCGGCAACGTGCTGGTGCCGCTGGCTGGCGTGCCGCTGGGCTACGAAGCCTGGGCGGCGGCGCAGTTCGGCATCGGCGTGCTGTTCTGGCCCGTGGTGCTGGTGCTGATCGGCGTGCGCGTCGCGGTGCAGGGCGCCTGGCCCGAGCGGCTGCGGCCCTCGGTCTTCATCGTCATCGCGCCGCCGGCGGTGGTGGGCCTGGGCCTCTTGCAGTTCGGCGCGCCGGCGCTGCTGGCCTGGGCCTGCTGGGGCGCGGCGCTGTTCGGGCTGCTGTGGGCCGGCACGCAGGTGCGCGCCATCGCGGCCCTGCCCTTTGCGCTGCCGCACTGGGCGATGTCGTTCCCGCTGGCGGCGCTGGCCGCGCTGAGCCTGCGGCTGGCGACACCCGGCACGCCGTTCGCGCTCCTGGCGCTGGCCCTGCTCGCGCTGGCCTCGCTGGTGGTGGCGGCGCTGATGCTGGGCACCGTGCGCGGGCTGCGCGACGGCACGCTGCTGGCGCCGGAGCCGGTGGCGGTGATCCAGCCGGTGGCGGGCTCGGCCTGAGGGCTCAAGGCCTCAACGGCGGCGCCAGCCCCTCCAGATGACTGGCGTCGGCCCAGCTGTCGATGTGCAGCGTGCCGCCCACCCAGCGCAGCCGGTTGATGCCGGTGTTGGGGATCTCGCAGCGGCGCAGCCCGTCCAGCGGCTCGCCGCGCGCGGTGCGCCACAGCATGTCGAGCACGCCGCCGTGCGTGACGAGGACGACACGGCGCCCCGGCCCGGCGGCCTCCACCAGCCCCTGCACGGCGGCCAGCACGCGGGTGTGGAACTGCCGCGGCGTCTCGCCGCCCGGCGCGCACTCGTCGGCGCGGTGCTCCAGCCAGCGCGGCCAGAACTCCGGCCAGCGCTCGCGGATCGTGGGGCCGTCCAGGCCTTCCCATTCGCCGAAGGCCTGCTCGCGCAGGCCGGCCAGCAGCTGCGGCTCGCGCTGCCAGGCCGTGCCCAGCGGCGCGGCCGTCTGGCGCGCGCGCTGCAGGTCGCTGCTCACGAAGAGATCGGCCTGCAACGCCGCATCGGCCGCGCGCCGCGCGGCCAGCGCCGCGGCCTGCGCCTGGCCCTGGGCGTTGAGCGGCACGTCGATCTGGCCCTGGAAGCGCTGCTGGCGGTTCCAGTCGGTCTCGCCGTGGCGGATGACGATGAGTTCGGTCACACCGTCGCCATCACTTGGCGAACAGCTGGCTGCGGTCGCGGAAGCTCTTGAACTCCAGCGCGTTGCCGGCCGGATCGCGGAAGAACATCGTCGCCTGCTCGCCCACCTGGCCGGCGAAGCGGATGTAGGGCTCGATGACGAAGCGCACGCCGCCCGCGCGCAGCCGCTCGGCCAGCGCGTGGAAGTCGTCCCAGTCGAGCACGGCGCCGAAGTGCGGCACCGGCACGTCGTGGCCGTCCACCGGGTTGTGGTGGTCGGCGCCCGGCTTGGGCGGGCTCAGGTGAGCCACGATCTGGTGGCCGAAGAAGTCGAAGTCGATCCACTCGGCGCTGCTGCGGCCCTCGGGGCAGCCCAGCAGGCCGCCGTAGAAGGCGCGTGCCGCAGGCAGGTCGTCGACCGGGAAGGCCAGGTGGAACGGGGCAAACGTGGGATCGGCAGGCGCGTTGGGCATGGTGCGGGCGGTGGCGGCCAAAGATGCATTGTCCGCCGCCGGCCCGGCCACCGCCCGTGAAGCGTCACGCGTTCGACGCCTCTGCGGCAAGCCGCCGGCGTGTGCGCCAACCCACCGCCGCCAGGCCCAGGCCCAGCAGGGCCCAGGTCTCGGGCTCCGGCACCGGCGCCGTGGTGATGGTGAGCAGCGGCCGCTCGGCCACCGTGTCCCACTCGGCGCTGTAGACGTCGATGCCGTTGGTGCCGTCGGGCAGCCAGGGCAGCAGCGCCCAGCCGTTGGGTGCCAGGCCGGCCTGCGCGCGCTGCATCGCCAGCGTGAAGTCCACCACCAGCGTGCCGCTCTCGATGTTGGCGCTGCCGTCGTTGGCGCCGATGGCCTGCACCGGCGCGAGTCCGGCCTCGATGCCGTTGGCCTGCACGCCCAGGCCGAAGCCGTTGAACGTGGCCGTGGCGTCGCTCCACGGCAGCAGCATCTCGTGGAAGCGGATGCCGCTGCCGGCGCTGGTGACCACGAAGCTCAGCGTAGCGCCGGTGACGACGCGGTCGGCACCGATCTGCCCCGGGCCACTGCCGAACACGCCGTCGAAGCGCAGCAGCACCTGCGACTCGAAGCCGCCGTCAGAGGCGTCAATGCTCAGCTCGGGCGCGGCGCCGCCGATGGTGTCGGGCTCTTCGCCGCGGATGTTGGTGTCGACCTGGCCGCTGTAGCCGGCAAGGCCCTGCTGGAAGGTGTAGACGATCGTCTCGGCGCGGGCGCCAGAGACGGACAGTCCCAGCAAGGTGGCCAGGGCCAGCGGCGCGAAGGTGTTGGAGCGGATCATGGGGTTTCCTCGGGGAATGGTCTGAATGGGCTGTCGGGCAGGGCGGGCGTGCCGCTCAACGGCGGCGAGCGGCCAGGCCCAGGCCGGCCAGGCCCAGCGCCATCAGCGCCAGCGAGCCGGGCTCGGGCACCACGGTCACACTGAGCAGCGGGCGCAGCGAGGCGTCGGCCTCGTATTCGCTCGTGTAGAGGTCGATGCCGTTGGTGCCCAGTTCGAAGGGCAGCAGGGCCCAGCCGAAGCCCGGCAGCGTGCCGGACTGCACCGCCTGCAAAGAGGCCGTGACGTCGAAACTCAGCCAGCCTGTCGAGATGTTGGCGCTGCTGTTGTTGGCGCCGATCGTGGCCAACGGGGTGCTGGCTGCCTCCACACCGTTGGCCTGAATGCCGCCGCCGAGGCTGTTCCAGGTGGCGGTGTTCTCGTTCCAGCCGCCCAGCATGTCGTGCACGCTCAGGCCGCTGCCGGGATCGAACGCGTACACGCGCAGCGTGGCGCTGACGATCGTCTCGCCGGCCTGGATGCCGCCGGCGCCGAACAGGTTGTCGAAGCGGATAAGGCCGTGGTTGGGCTTGGCGCCCGGGCTGCCGTCGTCGCCATCGACGCTGATGTTGATGGCACCGCCGTAATTGGTGTCGCGGCTGTCACCGGGGCTGGCCGTCTCGTTGCTGCGCACCATGGTGTCCTGCGTGCCGGCATAGCCGGCCAGGCCCTGCTGGAACACGTAGGTCTGTGCGTGCAGCGGAGCGCTGCCGGCCAGTGCCAGCAGCGCGGCGATCAAGGTCCGATTCATGAAGCCCTCCTGGAGAAGCGCGTGTGGGGTGGATAGAGGCGTGCGTCGGGGGTCAAGGGAACCGACAGATCGTCGAGTGACCGTGTGTCGGACTCTTGATCCCCGCGCGGTGTGCGGATGTCACGTTCCGCTCACGAAGCCGCTTCAAGGTCGCGGTCTCGATCCCACACCCAGACCAGGAGAGAGTTCATGACCGACACCATCGACAGCCCCGGCCGCCGCAGCCTTCTGAAGGGCGGCGGTGCCGCCATCGCTGCCGCCTTTGCCGGCCCGGTGGCCGCGCTGGCCACGCGCACCGCCGAAGCCTCCACCGCAGGCTGCGTGGCCGCGACGGCCTCGGTGCTGGTCGACAGCCCCTACGGCCTCACCGCCCCGGTGAACGACCTGACCACCGGCCTGCCGCTGATCGAACTGCCGCCGGGCTTCAGCTACAAGAGCTACGGCTGGCGTGGCGACCTCATGAGCGACGGCCTGCCGACGCCCGCCGCGCACGACGGCATGGGCGTGGTGCGCGAGCGCCGCGTCGGCCGCAGCACCGAGATCGTGCTCGTGCGCAACCACGAGCAGAGCACCAGCACCAACCCCGCCAACATCATCGGCGCCGGCCGCGACAACGTGGCCAAGCACGACGTCGGGCTCACCGGCACGGCCTACCAGATCGGCGGCAACACCAACCTCGTCTGGCGCGACGGCAACTGGGTCGCCAGCTACGCCACCTTCGGCGGCCTGAACCGTCCCTGTGCCGGCGGCGCCACGACCTGGGGCTCGTGGCTCAGCAACGAGGAGATCCGCAGCAACAACGTCAGCTCCACCGGCAAGAAGCACGGCTACATCTTCGAGATCCCGGCCGACACCAGCCTCACCGCCGCGAACCCGAACCCCATCGTCGACATGGGCCGCTTCTCGCACGAGGCCAGCGCCATCGACCCCGCCACCGGCTACTGGTACCTCACCGAGGACCAGGGCAACGCCAACACGCTGTACCGCTTCCTGCCCAACAACATCGGCGGTGGCCTGAACTCGCTGCACGCCGGCGGCCGGCTGCAGGGCCTGGCCGTGCGCGGCCTGCCCAACGCCGACCTGCGCCTGCCCACTCTGTGCCAGGAGTACGCCTGCGAGTGGGTGGACATCGCCAACCCCGACCTCGACGGCGGCACGCTGGCCTCGGTACTGGGAAGCATCTCGGCCAGCGGCCCATACATCCAGGCCTATGCCAACGGTGCCGCGATCTTCGGCGCCAACGAGGGCTGCTGGGTGGCCAACGGCACGGTGTGGTTCACCGACAAGCAGGTGACGACGACGCCGGCGCGCGCCGGCCGCATCTGGGCGCTGGACCTGGCGACGATGACGCTGAAGGCCGTGTTCGTGAGCAACAGCATCCTCGTCGGCAACAGCCCCGACAACCTGTGCGTCAGCCCGCGTGGCGGCGTGCTGTTCAACGAAGACGGCAGCGGCAGCGGCCCCGGCGGCACCACCACGTCGCAGCACCTGAAGGTGCTGAACGCGCAGGGCAACAGCTACACCTTCGCCAGGCACAACTACAACTTCACGCGGGCGCAGCTCGACGCCGTCGGCAAGTTCGGCGCGCCCAGCGGCAACCAGCGCAACACCGAATGGGCGGGTTCCGTCTTCAGCTCCGACGGCCGCGTGCTGTTCGTCAACCTCTACTGCGGCGTGACGCTGGCCATCACCGGCCCGTGGACGCGCGGCACGCTCTGAACCCCAGCCCCGCCACAAGGACGAACACCATGTTCCTCAAGACCTTCATCGCCGCGGCCGCGCTCGTCGCGCTCGCGCCCGCCGGCGCCGCCACCTTCGCCAGCGCCAGCACGCAGGACGGCACCGTCGTGGCCGACTACAGCGCCACCGGCCTGGTGTCCTTCGACATCGACTTCAAGAGCCTCGGTGCCGCGACGCTGAACTACACCATCAGCGCGGACGACCTGACGATGCCGCTGGCGTGGAACGCCATCCTGCGCAACCTGGCCGGCATCGGCTTCGACGGCTACGTCGTGACGCTGGACCGCGGCGTGTTCGCCGAAGACGGCACCGTGACGCGGCAGTTCGGCGGCAGCACCACGGTCTCGGTGGCCGCGGGCACGGCGAGCTTCACGTTCACGCCGCCGGAGTTCCTGGACATCGAAGTCGGCAACGCGCTCGGCACCACGCCGGCTGCGCAGAACTGGGTGTTCGGCGGCCTGTCGGCCGGCGACACGCTGGCCATCACCGTGACGCCGGTGCCCGAGCCCGGCACCTGGGGCCTGATGGCCGCCGGCCTGGGCCTGGTGGGCTGGCTGGCACGCCGCCGGGCCTGACGCGCCGGCACGGTCTGGCAGACTCGGTCGCATGCCCGCGACCGAGCTGCCCACCGTCGTGCTGATCCCCGGCCTGGCCTGCGACGCCGAACTGCTGGCGCCGCAGGCCCAGGCGCTGGCCGCGGCCGGGCAGGCGGTGCACACCAGCCTCGCGCACTTCCACGGCCTCACGCTGGAAGCCATGGCCACGCGGCTGCTGGCCGAGGTGCCCGGGCCGCTGGTGCTGGTGGGCGCCTCGATGGGCGGCATGCTGGCGCTGCACGCCACCTTGGCCCAGCCGGCGCGGGTGCGCGGCGTCGCGCTGCTGGGCAGCACGGCGCGCGCCGACACGCCCGAGCTCGTGGCGCTGCGCCGCCAGGCCTGCAGCCTGTTCGCCGCCGGCCGCATGGACGAGGTGCTGCGCGCCAACGTGCCCTTTGCCTTCCACCCCAACAGCGCGCGCGATCCCGGCCTCGTGGCGCGCTACCTGGCGATGGTGCGGCGCGCCGGCGCCGAGGCGCTGATCCGACAGAACGAGGCGGTGATGGCGCGGCCCGACCTGCGGCCACGGCTGCCGCGCATCGGCTGCCCGCTGCTGGCCCTGGTGGGCGAGGCCGACCAGCTGACACCGCCCGAACACGCAGGCGAGATCGCCGCCGCGGTGCCCGGCGCCCGGCGGGAGATCGTGCCCGGCGCCGGCCACCTGCTCAGCTGGGAGCAGCCGGCGCGCGTGAATGCGCTGCTGCTGGGCTGGCTGGCCGCGCTCAGCGGCGGATCTCGGGCCGCTTGATCTCGGGGTGGGCGACGCTGTCGTCCACCTGCACCAGCCCGAGCGGATGCCGCACGCCGGCCACGGCGTCCTCGATGCAGCGCAGCACCAGCGGGCTGCGCAGCCGCGGGCCGGCGGCGCGCACCTCGTCGAGCGTGCACCACAGCGTGCGCACGATGCCCTCGTCGAGCGCCCAGCCGTCGATGCGCGCGCCCACCGTGCCGGTGTAGGCGAATCGCAGGTAGGTCACGTCTTCCCCCGTGGCCGGCCGCACGAAGCGCGACAGGTACACGCCCAGCAGCGCCTCGGGCGTGAAGACGCGGCCGGTTTCCTCCAGCGCCTCGCGCACCACGCCCTGCAGCGGGCCTTCGGCCGGGTCCAGGTGGCCGGCGGGGTTGTTGAGCTTCAGGCCCTCGGGCGTGTGCTCCTCCACCAGCAGCCAGCGCCGGGCGGCGGGGTCGGCGGCGCCGTCGTGGACGATGGCGGCCACGGTGACGCTCGGGCTCCAGCGGGCATTCATCGGCGCGATCCTATCGAAGGGGCTCCTGAAGGGGCGTGCAGACCCGGGGCGGTGCCGGCCGGAAGCTTGTGATAGCTTCGTCGGCTTGCGCCAAAAACGAGGAGAGCGTGCATGGCTTTGCTGATCGGCGTCCCCAAAGAGACCGCAGCCGGCGAAAAACGCGTGGCCACCGTGCCCGAGGTGGTGGAGAAGCTCATCAAGCTGGGCTTCTCGGTGGCGGTGGAAAGCGGCGCCGGTGACGCCGCCAACTGCAGCGACGAGGCCTACCGCGCCGTCGGCGCCGAGGTGCTGCCCGACGCGCCCACGCTGTGGGCCCGCGCCGACATCGTCTTCAAGGTGCGCGCGCCGAGCAGCGACGAAGTGGCGCTGATGCGCGACGGCGGCATGCTGATCGGCTTCGTCTGGCCGGCGCAGAACCCGGCGCTGATGGAGCAGCTGGCCGCCAAGAAGGCCACGGTCCTCGCCATCGACGCGCTGCCGCGCCAGCTGAGCCGCGCCCAGAAGATGGACGCGCTCACCTCGCAGGCCGGCGTCAGCGGCTACCGCGCCGTCATCGAGGCGGCCAACGCCTTCGGCCGCTTCTTCAACGGCCAGATCACGGCCGCGGGCAAGGTGCCGCCGGCCAAGGTCTTCATTGCCGGCGCCGGCGTGGCGGGCCTCGCGGCCATCGGCACCGCGGCCAACCTGGGCGCCATCGTGCGCGCCAACGACACGCGCGCCGAAGTCGCCGACCAGGTGGTGTCGCTCGGCGGCGAGTTCGTGAAGGTCGATTACGAGGAAGAAGGCTCCGGCGGCGGCGGCTACGCCAAGGTCATGAGCGAAGGCTTCCAGAAGGCCCAGCGCGAGATGTACGCCAAGCAGGCGCGTGAGGTCGACATCATCATCACCACCGCGCTGATCCCCGGCAAGCCGGCGCCCAAGCTCATCACCGCCGAGATGGTGGCCTCGATGAAGCCCGGCAGCGTCATCGTCGACATGGCCGCCGAGCAGGGCGGCAACTGCGAGCTCACCGTGCCGGGCCAGGCCGTCGTGCGCCACGGCGTGACGATCGTCGGCTACACCGATCTCGCCAGCCGCCTGGCCAAGCAGAGCAGCACGCTGTACGCCAACAACCTGCTGCGCCTGACCGAGGAGCTGTGCAAGACGAAGGACGGCACCGTCAACGTCAACTTCGAAGACGACGCGATCCGCGGCCTCACCGTCATCAAGCAGGGCGAAATCACCTGGCCCGCGCCGCCGCCCAAGCTGCCGGCCGCACCGCCCAAGCCCAAGGCCGCCGCGGTAGCCGCCGCGCCCAAGGGCCACGGGCACGGCGCGGTGGAGCCGATGTCGGGCCAGACGCTGGCCATCGTGTTCGGCGTCGGCGCGCTGCTTTTCTGGTTCGTGGGCGCCTATGCGCCGGCGAGCTTCCTGCAGCACTTCACCGTCTTCGTGCTGGCCTGCTTCGTGGGCTACATGGTGGTGTGGAACGTCACGCCCAGCCTGCACACGCCGCTGATGAGCGTGACCAACGCCATCAGCTCCATCATCGCCATCGGCGCGCTGGTGCAGGTGGCGCCGCCGCTGGATGCCGCCGGCGCGGCCAGCCGGCCGAACACGCTGATCCTGGTGTGCGCGGTCGTGGCGCTGGTGCTCACGGCCATCAACATGTTCGGCGGCTTCGCGGTCACGCGTCGCATGCTGGCGATGTTCCGCAAGTGATCGGAAGGCACAGAACAACATGAGCGAAAGCCTCGCCACCGTCGCGTACATCGGCGCGACCATCCTCTTCATCCTCAGCCTGGGCGGCCTCTCGAACCCCGAGACGGCGCGCCGCGGCAACCTGTTCGGCATGGTGGGCATGACCATCGCCGTGCTGGCCACGGTGCTGGGCCCGCGCGTCACCGCCGCCGGCGTGCCGTGGATCGTCGGCGCACTCGTCGTGGGCGGGGCCATCGGCCTGATCGCCGCGAAGAAGGTGCAGATGACGCAGATGCCCGAGCTCGTGGCGCTGATGCACAGCCTCGTGGGCCTGGCGGCCTGCCTGGTGGGCTTCGCGAGCTACGTGGACACCTCCACCGTGTTCCCGACGCCGGTGGAGAAGACCATCCACCACGTCGAGATCTACGTCGGCATCCTCATCGGCGCCGTCACCTTCTCGGGCTCGATCGTCGCCTTCGGCAAGCTCTCGGGGCGCATCGGCGGCAAGCCGCTGCTGCTGCCGGGGCGGCACTGGCTCAACCTGGCGGGGCTGCTGGTCACCATCTACTTCGGCTATGCCTTCCTGCAGGCCGGCGACAACCACAGCGCCGGCCAGATGGCGCTGCTGGTGATGACCGTCATCGCGCTGGCCTTCGGCGTGCACATGGTCATGGCCATCGGCGGCGCCGACATGCCGGTGGTGGTGAGCATGCTCAACAGCTACTCCGGCTGGGCCGCGGCGGCCACCGGCTTCATGCTGAGCAACGACCTGCTCATCGTGACGGGCGCGCTCGTGGGCAGCTCCGGCGCCATCCTCAGCTACATCATGTGCCGCGCGATGAACCGCAACTTCATCAGCGTCATCGCGGGCGGCTTCGGCGGTGGTGCGCCGGCCCCGGCGGCAGCAGGGGGCGCGGCCGAGCCGCAAGGCGAGGTCACCCCGGTCAGCGCGGCCGAGACGGCCGAGCTGCTGAAGGACTCCAAGAACGTGATCATCGTGCCGGGCTACGGCATGGCGGTAGCGCAGGCGCAGCACACGGTGTTCGAGATCACCAAGCTCCTGCGCGAGAAGGGCGTGAACGTGCGCTTCGGCATCCACCCGGTGGCCGGCCGCATGCCGGGCCACATGAACGTGCTGCTGGCCGAGGCCAAGGTGCCGTACGACATCGTGCTGGAGATGGACGAGATCAACGAGGACTTCCCCGAGACCGACGTGACGATGGTGATCGGCGCCAACGACATCGTGAACCCGGCCGCGCAGGACGACCCCACCAGCCCCATCGCCGGCATGCCGGTGCTCGAGGTGTGGAAGGCCAAGACCAGCATCGTGATGAAGCGCAGCATGGCCAGCGGCTACGCCGGCGTGGACAACCCGCTCTTCTACAAAGAGAACAACCGCATGCTGTTTGGCGATGCGAAGAAGATGCTGGATGAGGTGCTGGCGGCGCTGAGGGCCTGAAGGATTGAGGGCCTGAGGCCGTGCTGCCGCGATGAGCCAGCTGCAGCTCATCGGCCCCGTCGCCGTGCACCGCCACGGCGAGCCGCTGCACCTGGGCTCGCGCAAGGCGCTGGCCCTGCTGGCGCTGCTGGCCCTGGACGGCCCGCGCACGCGCGACACCCTGGCCGCGTGGCTGTGGCCGCAGCAGGACGCCGCCGCCGCGCGCCGCAACCTGCGGCGCGAGCTGCACCGCCTGCGCGCCTTTGGCCTGGCCTGCGACAGCGGCGATGCCGGCGCGCTGGCGCTGCCCACCGGTCTGCAGGTGCTGCGCAGTGGCGTGGGCCTGCCGCTGGAGGGCCTGGACGGCGCCGCTGCCGAGGCCCTCGACGAATGGCTGGCCCTGCGCCGCGCCGCGCTGGCCACGCAGCAGCGCCAGCAGCTCATCGAGCAGGCCACGCCCGAGGCCTGGCAGCAGGCGCTGGACGCCGACCCCTGTGACGAAGCCCTGCTGCGCCGCACGATGCAGGCCCTGGCCGATGCCGGCGAGGCGGCACGGGCGCTGCAGCTCTTCAGGCGCAGTGAAGAGGCCTTGAACGCGCAGCTCGGCGTGGCCCCGTCGGCGCAGACGCTGGCGCTGGCCGAGGCGCTGCGCCGTCCATCCACACCGCCGGTGCCGCCGGCGCCGAACGCCGCTGAACTCGGCAGTCTGCTGCTGAACGAGCGCCTGCCCTTCGTGCCGCGCAGCGGCCCCATGGCGCGCATCGAAGCCGCCTGGGACGCCGGCCGCACCGTGTGGCTGGCCGGTCCGCCCGGTGCCGGCAAGAGCCGCCTGGCGCGCGAATGCGCCGCGGCGCGCGGTGCCTGGCTGCGCGTGCCCTGCCGCAGCACCGACGCCGAGCTGCCCTACGCCAGCGCCGTGCGCGCCGTGCGCCTGCTGCGCGAGGCCGCGCCCGACGTGCAGCTGCCCGACTGGGTGCTGCGCGAGCTGGCCCAGGTGATGCCCGAGCTGGGACCGCCGCCCCAGGCCCTGGCCACCGCCGAGGCGCGCGCGCGGCTGCTGGCGGCCTTCCGCGAGGCGCTGTGCAGCCTGCTGCGCGACAACTTCCAGGTGCTCGTGCTCGACGACTGGCACTGGATCGATCCCGAGAGCCAGGCGCTGTGGAGCGTGCTCGACGAGCTGCCGATCAAGCGCCTGGTGGCGCATCGCAGCGCGCAGCTGCCGACCGCCGCGCTGCAGGCGATGCGGCGCGAGGTCGATGCCGGCCGCGCCGAGCTGGTGGAGCTGGCCGGCCTGGACGCCGACGAGGTGCTGTCGCTGGTGCACGCCCTCTCGCGCTCGCCCGGCGGCCAGCTCTTCGCACGCCGCCTGCAGCAGGCCACCGACGGCAATCCCTTCTTCCTGATCGAGACGTTGCGCCACCTGCAGCAGCGCGGCCTGCTGCAGGTGGACGAGCAGGGCCGCTGGAGCACGCCCTTCGACGCCGTCACGCAGGACTACGCCGAGCTGCCCGTGCCCGCCAGCGTGCGCGACGCCGTGCTCGGCCGCGTGCGCGCGCTCGGGCCCGCCGCCGTGGCGCTGCTGGAGGCCGCCAGCCTGCTCGGCGATCCGTTCGACGCCGCCCTGGCCAGCGATGAAGCCCAGGCCGCCGACACCGCCGGGGCACTCGCCCACGCGCAGGCAGCGCGCCTCCTGACGCTGGGCCCTGAAGGCTGCCGCTTCGCCCACGACCTGATCCGCCAGTGCCTGGCCGAGAGCCTGGCCCTGCCGCGGCGCCAGGCGCTGCACGCCCAGCTGGCAGCGCGGCTGCAGGCACGCGGCGCGGCCCCGGCGCTGGTGGCCGCGCAATGGGAGCAGGCCGGCCGCGCCGCCGAGGCCGTGCCCTGGCGCCTGACCGCCGGCAGCGCCGCCTGGCGCGTGCACGCCCTGGCCGATGCGCAGCGCCACTGGCGCCAGGCCCTGGCCGACGGCGCCGCGGGCGATAGCGCCACGCAGGCGCAACTGGCGTTGCTGCGCGCCAGCCGCCGCACCGGCGACACGGCGCTGCTGCCGCAGGCCATTGCCGACACCCGCGCAGCCGCCGCCGACGCCACGCCCGCCGTGCGCGCCGAGGCGCTGGTGGCCTGCGCCGAGGCCTGGAGCGACGCCCAGCGCGTGGCCGAGGCCGAGGAGCTGCTCGAGCACCTCGCCGCCGAACTGCCGCAGGCCACGGCCCCGGTGCGCGGCGCGGCCCTGGGCCTGCGCGCACTGCTGGCGCAATGGGCGGGCCGCCACGCCGAGGCCTCGGCCCTGCGCGACGAAGCCCTGGCCGCGCTCGGCGCCGACCGCGCCGCGCAGGGCCAGCGCGCCGCGCTGCTCGACGCCGCCGCCCGCCACGCGCTCACGCAGGGCCGGCTCGACGTGGCCGAGGCGCTGTCCGTGCGCGCCGTGGCGGCGTACGAAGCCGCGGCCGACCCCGGTGGCCTGGCCCAGGCGCTGTGCTTCCAGTCCGTGGCCGTGCAGTACGCGCGCAGCGACCGCGACGCCGCCATCGCGCTGCTGCAGCGCGCGCGCAGCCTGGCCGCCAGCTGCGGCCACGTGCCCGCGCACCGCCGCGCCAACTACAACCTGGCCAAGCTGGCGCTCGATGTGGGCGACGACCAGCAGGCCCTGGCGCTGCTCGACGAAGGCGAGGCGCTCGCGCCCGGCTTCGACACGCCGATGGCCGAGCAGACCTACCTCAAGGCGCGCTACTTCATCCACTATCTGCGCGGCCGCGTGGCTGAGGCCGACGCCGCCGCCACGCGCCTGCTGGCCCAGGCGCGTGCGCTGGCCGACCGCAGCGTGCTGATCGAGTCGCAGCAGCTGGTGCTGGACCTGTACCTGCACACCGGCGCACTCGACCGCGCCGAGGCCCTGCTCGCCGACACCCGCCACTGGCGCGAACTCAGCGGCCTGCCCGCCGGCACCGGCGCGCTGCGGGCGAAGGAGGCCTGGTGCTGGCTGGCGCGCGGCGACGTGCCGGCCGCACACCAGGCCTGCCCTGAAGGCCCCGAGCAGGACCGCAACGAAGACCACGCCCTGGTGGCCTGGGTCGGCGCCGCCGTGGCGCTGGCCTGCGGCGACGAAGCCCGCGCCACCACCGTGCTGCGCCGCGTGGACTGGCGCGCCGACATGCCCACCGACATGCTGGCGATGCTGCTGGTGCAGCACCTGGCGCTGGCCGCACGCCGCCCGGCTGGCGACAGCCACGACGCCGACGAACTGCGCGCCCGCGCCACCGCGCTGCTGTCCGCCGGCACCGTGCCGGCGCTGGAGGCCTGGCGCCTGGCCGATGCGCTGGCCGGGCGTTTCAACGCCCTTTCAACGCCCGCTGCCTAAGCTGGGTTCCATCGCAGCGGCCGCCTCTTCCGGGCGGGCACCGAGCGGTGGAAGGGAGCCCGGCATGAACCCGTCAGACACGCCAAGCGCAGCCCGCCCGGCCGCCGCCGCCGACGGCTGGCTGCTGGCGCTGCACCGCAGCGGCGACGGCTCGCCCTGGCAGGCCGACCTGCGGCCCTTCGGCACCGCCGCCGCCACCGCATCGCCCTGCCACTTCGACACCCTGCCCGCGCTGATGCGCTGGCTGGCGCAGCTCGACGACACCCCCCACCCCGGCATCCGTTGAAAGGCACGTCCCGATGCACACCCGCGCTCCCTTGACCCTGGTCGCCGCAGCCGCCTTGCTGGCGCTGGGCATCACGGCGCCGGCCCACGCCGCGGTCGATGGCCAGATCAGCCGCCAGGCCCTGGTGGCACCCGCCGCCATGACCAGCACCTGCGGCGGCATGAACCCGGGTGTCAGTGCCGCGGGCGTGGTGCCCGGCGACCTGTTCTTCTTCAGCACCGCCGCCTACAACTGCCAGAGCGACTTCGGCCTGGCCGGCACGCAGCAGTCCTCGGCGCTGTTCACCGATCCATCGCCCACGGCCGACGTCACCGCGCTGGCCCAGGCCGAGGCGGGCATGGGCTGGGCGCGGGCGCGCAGCGACTTCACCGGCCGCAACACCGCGCCCTTTCCGGCCGCGCTGGCCACCGCTGGTTGGGAAGACCTGGTGACCATCTCCTCGCCCGGCCTGGCCGGGCAAGCCGGGCGCATCGATCTCGTCGTCCACGTCAACGCCCAGCTCAAGGGCATCCCGGCGGGCAACGTCTCGGCCAGCCTCCGGCTGGCGGCGCACGGCGTGCCCTGGGCGCCCATGCCTGGCGTGATGTGGGCGGGCCAGGGGCAGGGTGGTTTTCCGTACGACGAGACGGTGGATCAACTCGTGGTGCTGAGCGCCGGCTTCGTCTTCGGCACGCCGTTCGAGCTGGGCGTGTTCGCGCTGACCAGCGCCAACACGGCCTCGGTGGCGTCGTTCGATCCCTTGACCGGCTCGTTCGCATACCTGAACGAGCTCAGCTGGCAGGGCATCTCGGCCGTGCTGGCCGGTGGCAGCCCGGTGCCGTACTCGATCAGCAGCGCCAGCGGCATGGATTGGACCTCGCCCGTCGTTGCACCGCCCCCCGTTCCCGAACCCGCGAGCTGGCTGCTGATGCTGGCCGGCGCCGCGGGCCTGCTGCAGTTCCGCCGATCCATCCACCCGGAGAACCCATGAAGAACCGTCCCACCGCATCCACGGCCGCCCTGCTGGCGCTGCCACTCATGTTGACAGCCAGCCTCCCGGCGCAGGCCGCCACCATCGTTGCCTCGGCGTTTGCCGCGCAGGCCATTCCGTCGGCGCCGGTGGACGCGTCGCTCAACCTCGTCAACGGCGACTTCACCATCCTGGCCAATCCCGCTGCGGGCCCGGGCCATGTCACCGGCGACGGCGTCGACGAGACCACGCGCTGGACCTTCGACTTCAGCAGCCACCCCGAGTACGCCGCGGCGCTGGCGGATGGCCACATCGTCGAGGCGCGGCTGAGCTTCCGCCTGGCGACGCAGTTCTTCATCGCCGGCGTCGGCCCCTGGACCGACATCACCTTCGCCACCGACGGCACCAGCGGCGTGTTCCCGGGCTGGGTGATCCCCGAGTTCCTGAGCGGCACCCTCGGCACCTGGCAGATGGGCAGCATCAGCACCGACCTGATCGCCAACGTCGGCGTCAACGGCACCGAGCTCTTCAACTACATGGCCAGCCGCGGCGGGCAGCTGCCCTTCCAGTACGGCGACGACGCGGTGGTGGGCTTTGCGCAGCTGACGCTGGTGACCGCGCCTGTGCCGGAGCCGGCGGCGTGGATGATGCTGGGGCTGGGGCTGCTGCCGCTGGCGTGGCGCAGGGGTGGGGTGAAGGCGGCCTGAGGAGCCGCCGCTCAGCGCCGCCGCCGCACCACCAGAGCCACCCCACCCAGCCCCGCCAGCCACAACGCCCAGCTGCCCGGCTCGGGCACCGGCGTGGCGCTGAAGGTGATGTCGTTGATGCCGCCGTTGAAGCCATCAGGCCCGAACTGGATGCGCAGCCCGGTGGCCGAGCTGGCGAATAGGATCACCGTCGTGCCGCCCACGCCGGGAACGTTGGGGCCCGTGGGCGTGTCCGAAGCGAGCACATCCCCGGTGCCCAGGTCGATCACCGACCAGGCGATCTGCCGGTTGGTGTTGGGCCAGCCGCCGAGCCAGAAGCTGTCGAGCGTGACCACCGAGCCGGCGTTGGCCAGCAGGTCAAGCCGGCAGTCGACGCCGCTGCCGCAATAGGCTGCGGCGCGGCCGGAGTACGAGTCGAGCCAGTTCAGCAGCGTGCCCCCGCCGCCGGGCAGCGGATCCCAGTTCAGCGTGACCTCGGGCGTGCTGCCGAAGAACGGCAGCGCTGTCTGGATGATGTTGTTGTTGGCCGTGAAGCCCATCGACTCGATGGTGACCGTGGTGCTGGCCTGCACGGTGGCCGGCAGGGCCGCGGCCAGCGTGGCGGCGATCAGGGTGCGGCGCAACGGGATGGTGGGCAGCTTCATCGGGCGGGCCTTTGCGAAACAGGGTCCAGACGAACCCGATTTTTCCGCGGCGCCGGCACGGGCGGGTTCGTGGGCTGGGGGGAGGCGGACCCTTCAGTCAGGGGGGCGCCGGCGCCCATGCCGCCGCGCGACGGCCGCGGCCTCCTGCGCCACCGCCGCCCGCAGCGCCGCCGGCGACAGCACCTCCACCTCGGTGCCCAGCCGCAGCAGCTGCCGCGCGGCGTAGGCGTCGGGCTCGGTGGGCAGTTCGGCCTCGATCCAGCCAGCGCGGCCGGCAGCGCCGCGGGCCGGGCGCTGCGTGCGTTCGGCCCACTCGGCCGCGGCCGGCTGCACCGCGCGCAGGATGCGCAGGCCTTCGGGCGAGAGGCGCACCTGCGCGCGCCCGGCCATCAGCCGCGCCTCGAACTCGGCCACCGCCTGCGGCCAGTGCGCCGCCAGCACAAAACCCGCTGGCCGCTGCGCCGGCTGATTCAGCACGCGCAGGCTGCGGATGCCGCTGGCGCGGTAGGTGCGCGGTGCGGCCTTCGCGCCGCGGCCGGCGGCCCGCGCCACCAGGTACCAGAGCCCGCCCTTGAGCACCAACCCCAGCGGCGACAGCGTGCGCTCGGCGTGGCCTTGCCAGCTGTCGTAGGCGATGCGCACCCGCTGCCCCTGCCACACCGCGGCGGCCAGCACCGGCAGCAGCGGCAGCGCCTCGGGCCGGTGGTACCAGGGCAGCGGGTCGACGTGAAAGCGCTCGGCGATGCGCCCGGCGTCGGCCGCCGCGTCGGGCGGCAGGCTGGCCAGCAACTTGAGCTGCACGTCGGCGGTCTCGCCGGCCAGGCCCAGGTCGCGCGCGGCGCCCGACAGGCCGGCCAGCGGCAGGCTGCGCGCCTCGGCACCCGTCAGCCCCGTCAACTGCGTGCGCCAGCCCGGCGCCAGCACGATGCCGCCGCCGCGCCCGCGCTCGGCATGCACCGGCACGCCGGCGGCGCTGAGCGCGTCGAGATCGCGGTAGACGGTGCGCACCGAGCACTCGAACTCGCGCGCCAGCTCGGCCGCCGGCACGCGCCCGCGCAGCTGCAGGCGCAGCAGGATCGACAGCAGCCGGCTCGAACGCATGGCCGCAGATTAGCTGACATCCGGTGTCAGGTTTGGCCCGGCACGATGCGCGCCATGACGCCATCGCCCCGCCGCCCCGTGATCGCCGCCCTGGCCGTGGCGTGGCTGGCACCCCGCACCGCCTTCACCCAAGCCCGCCAGACCCCCGAGAACCCCATGCTCGACGACTCGATGATCGACGCCGAAGTCCCGCGCTTCGACCCCGTGCCCCCACTGCCGGCCACCGCCACGCCCGGCAAGCCCGGCGACTTCGGCTTTCTCGACTGCCGCTGGCGCATCCGCCACCTCAAGCGTCGCGGCGACACCTGGGACCGCTTCGACGGCGAGGCCCGCTGCTGGACCATCCTGGCCGGCGTCGGCCATGTCGAGGAGCTGCTGATCCCGGCGCGCGACTTCAGCGGCCTGGGCCTGCGCATGCTCGATGTCGCCCAGCGGCAGTGGTCCGACCATTGGGTCAACGCCAAGAGCGGCGTCGTCACCACGCCGGGGCAGACCGGCAGCTTCGAGAACGGCGAGGGGCTCTTTGCCAGCACCTACGACGACAACGGCCAGACGATGCACTCGATGGGCATCTGGGACCGCATCGGCGACGGCGTGTGCCGCTGGCGGCAGGTGTACTCGGCCGACAGGGGCAAGACCTGGGCGCACGACTGGGTCATGCATTGGCGGCGAGTCGGCTGAACCTGCCTGACTCCGCCAACCGACCCGCCAACCGACCCGCTGTCACCCAGGGGCAACAGCCGCCCCATTAGCCTCGCACCCCTGCGCCCACCGGGCGCCGCGTCGAACAGGATGGGGTGGGGAAGCGGTGGACACGTCGGCAGCGCACACGCTGCACATCGAGCTCGGGGCACAGCCGGGCCTGCTGCTGCGGGGCGGCGCGCGGCTGGCGCTGCCGCCGCGCGCCGCCCTGCTGCTGGCGCGGCTGCTGCTGGACGGGCCGCAGGCCCGGCCCGTGCTGGCCACGTGGCTGTGGCCGCAGGCCACGCCGGCCGGCGCGCTGGCCAACCTGCGCCAGCGGCTGAAGCGGCTGCAGGACGCCAGCGGCGCCGCGCTGCTGGTGCTCGACGGTCCCCAGGTGGCGCTGGCCCACGGCGTGAGCCACGAGCTGCAGCCCGCCTGGGCCGACGCGGACACGCCGGCGTCGTGGCAGGCCCTGCTGCCGGGGCTGTGGCCGGCCGGGGCGGATGAAGCCGACCGCCCCGCCCACGCCTGGCTCGAAGCTGCGCGCCACACGCTGCGCCGGCAGCGCCGCCAGCACGGTGCTGCGCGCCTCCGCCAGCTTGAAGAAGCCCACGATCCCGATGCCGCGCTGCCGCTGGCCCGCTGGCTGGTGGCCGACGACCCCGATGACGCCGACGCGCTGCGGGGCCTGATGCGGCTGCACCACGCGCGCGGCGAGCCGGGCCTGGCGCTGCAGGCCTACCAGGCGCATGCGCGGCGGCTGCAACGCGAACTCGGCGACGAGCCCGACGCGCTCACCGCCGCGCTGGCCGACACCATCGTCCGCGCCGCCACCGCCGCATCGCCCCGGCCGCCTTTCGCGGGGCCGGCGGCCTGGCTGCCGGCCGATCACCCGCACTGGGCTCTGCTGGGCCGCCCGCCGCAACGTGTGCAGCGCGACGCCGCCTGGCAGCACCTGCAGGCCCTGGCGCAGAACGGCGGCACGGCCTGGCTGCTGGGGCCCGGCGGTGTGGGCAAGACGCGGCTGGCGCACGACTTCTGCGAGACCCTGGCCGCGCCGCTGCGCCTGGCCTGCCCGCCCGGCCAGCAGGCCGTGCCCTATGCGCTGCTGGCGGCCTGCGTGCGCCAGCGCCTGGCGCAGGCCCAGGCGCTGCCGGCCGGGCCGCGCGCCGAGCTCGCGCGCCTGGTGCCGGGCCTGGGCGCGCCGCCCGCGGCGCCGCTGCAGCCGCTTTCGCTGCAGCAGGCGCTGGTGGCCCTGTTCGCGCAGGCCCCGGTGCCCGACGCGGTGTGGATCGACGACCTCCACCACGCCGACGCCGCCAGCCTGGAGCTGCTGCCGGCCGTGCTGGCCGGCCTGCGCTGCGTGCTGCTGGCCCTGCGGCCCGACCAGGCCGGCGAGCCGCTGCAGGCCTGGTTCGGCGCCGGTGGCGACGAGGCCCAGCGCATCGAGCTCGGCGCCTTCAGCCCCGAGGGCGTGGCCGAGCTGCTGGCGCAGATCGGCCTGCCCGGCATGGTGCCGGCGGACTGGGCGCCGCTGCTGTGGCGCCACACGGGCGGCCACCCGTTCCTGCTGCTCGAGACGCTGCGCCAGCTGGCCCGCGGCCCGCGGCCCGCGAGCACCGAGCCGCCCGAGCGGCTGCCCTCGCCGCCGCGGCTGCTGGAGCTGCTGCAGCAGCGCCTGGCGGCGCTGTCGGCGCCGGCGCGCCGTCTGGCCGAGGTGGCGGCGCTGGCCGGCGAGCACTTCCAGGCCCGGCTCGCCACCGCGCTGCTGCAGGGCGATACGCCCGCGGCCGGCGAGGCCTGGGCCGAGCTGCAGGCCTGCGGCTACCTCGTCGGCGCCGAGTTCGGCCGCGGCCGGCTGCACGACCTGGTCGCCGAGGCCGTGCGCGCCGCGCTGCCCGCCCCCCGCGCGGCACAGCTGCACCGCGAGCTGGCCATCGAGCTCAAGGCCCTGGGCCACGTGCCGGCGGCGCACCTGGCGCAGCACTGGGCCGAGGCGGGCGAGCCGCAACGCGCCGCGCGGCTGCACCTGCGCGCCGCCGCCGAGGCGCAGCGCCTGTCGCGCGTGGGCGAGCGCGTGGCGCAGCTCGACCGCGCCGCCGCGCAATGGGCGCTGGCGCACCAGCCGGCGCGGGCCTTCGACGCGCGGGCGCAGGCGGCCGAGGTGCGCATCACCAGCCAGCAGCTGCAGGCCGGGCTGGAGCAGGCCCAGGCTCTGCTGGAGGCCGCCCAGCAGCCACTGCAGCGCGCGGCCGCCCAGCGGCTGCTGGCCATGGCCCACACCTACGGCTACCAGCACGCGCCGGCGCTGCGCTGGGCCGCCGAGGCCCATGCCAGCGCGCTGGCGCTGCAGCGCCACGGCTGGCAGGCCGACGCCGCCGGCCTGGCCGCGGTGGCCGCCGCCAACCTGCGGCGGCACGACGAAGCCCGCGCGTGGCTGGCCCTCGAGCTGGCCGTGCCCGCGGGCGAGGGCGGCTGGAAGAGCGAGATCAGCCGCCGCAGCACGCGCCTGGCGGCGCACTCGAACCTGGGCCAACCCGAGCTGGCCCGCCAGGCGCTGGACGAAGCCCTGCAGCTGAGCGACCGCCCCGAGGCCCGGCCCGAGCACGCGGCCCTGCTGGCCAACGCCGCGGCGCTCGCCGTGCAGTGGGGGCTGCCCGAGATGGGCCTGCAGCGCGCCAGCCAGGCGGCGATGCTGGCGCATCCCCAGGCCACCGGCGGTGGCGCCATCACGAGCCTGAATGCCGAGCTTCACGTGGGCCTGCACCTGATGATGCTGGGCCGCTTCGGCGAGGCCTTGCAGCGGCTCGAGGGCGCCTGCCAACGCGCGGAAGACCCGGCGCTGCGCCACGTGCTGCGGGTGCTCGAGGCCCACCTGGCCTGGCTGTGGGTGCAGCTGGGCCAGCCGGCGCGCGCCTTGCAGCTCCTGCAGGCCCAACAGGCCGATCTCAAGCCGGCGCAGCACATGCGGCGCTGGGCCCTGCGCGTGGACGTGCAGCGCCTGAACGGCATCACCGGGCTGCTGCCACCGGCGCCGGCCGAGGTGGCGGCCGAACCGGGCACGGCCGCGGCCTACCAGCTGGCCGTGCTCGCGGCGCAGCCGGCGGCCGAGCGCGCGCCGGCGCTGCAGGCCCTGCACGGCCGGCTGCAGGATGCGGGCCTGCTCGGCGGTGCCGCCTGGGTGCGGCTGCAGTGGCTGGAAGCGCAGCACGAACAGGGCAGCGAGGGCAGCGCGCCACCCGGCGATGGGGCCGCCGCCGTGCAGGCCCTGTGGCAGGCCGTGCAGCAGCGCCACTGCCTGGCGGCCTACCGGCCCGAGCTGCTGATGCGTCTGGCCGTTCTCTGGCAGAAGCTCGGCCACGCGCAGGCGGCGCAGCCGGTGCTCGCAGCGGCGCGCCAGTGGGTGCAGCGCGCGGCCGACGGCCTGGCGGGCACCCCCTGGCGCGAGAACTTCCTGCAGCGCAACCTCGTCAACGTGGCGCTGCTGCGCGGGCCTTCGGCGACTCAGTCGCCATAGCTCACCCGCACCGGCGTGGCCACGAAGCCGCCCGTGGCGTTGGTGATGCCGAGCTGGCCCCACAGCGTGACGCCCCAGCCCCACAGGCTGCCGTCATCGCGCAGCACGATCACCGTGCGGTCGAAGAGGGCGATCTGCACCACGCCCGTCAGCGGGCTGCCGTCGGCCAGCCGCACCTGCACCGGCACGGCGCTGGTCACAAGGGCCGGGTCGGCGAGCACGCCGCTGATGTTGCGGCCGGCCATCCACACCGTGCCGTCGGTGCGCAGGAAGGCCGTCACCTCCTGGCCGGCGGCGATGTCGGCGATGCGGCCGAAGGCGCCGCCGGTGGCGTCCTGCACCAGCGTCGGCCAGAGCCGTTCGCCGGCGCCGCCGCTGGGGCACTGGCCGTAGTCGTTGGCGCCCCAGCACAGCGCGGTGCCGTCGCTGCGCAGCACGAAGCCCACGTCGTAGCCCACGGCCACGCGGGCCACGCCGGCGATCGGGATGCCGGCGCTGTCGGTCAGGCGCCGGGCCACCAGGGCCGTGGTGTTGCGCAGGCCGTCGCCCAAGCGACCACGGCTGCCATCGCCCCAGATCCACACGGCGCCGTCGGTGGCCAGGGCCATGTTGGTGCTCTCGCGCGCGGCGATGCGCGCCAGGCCGCTGAGCGGCACGTTGCCGGGGCCCAGCACCTGTACCGGGTTCACGAACCGCGTGAGCGCGGTGCTGCCGCTGTTGTTGTTGCCCAGCCGGCCGCTGAGCGCGTAGCCCCAGCCCCAGGCCGTGCCGTCGCTGCGCCGCGCCAGCACGTGGCCCCAGCCGGCCGAGACCTCGACCCAGCTGCCCAGCACCGTGCCGCCGGCGTCGCGCAGCGGCTGCGGGAACAGCTCGGTGACGGTGGAGCTGGCGTAGCCGCGGCCGATCTGCCCGTAGGTGTTGCCACCCCACGACCAGATCGTGCCGTCGGCCTTGAGCGAGGTGGTGTAGTCGTTGCCGCTGGACAGCTGCGTCAGCGAGGCCAGGCGCGTGCCGTCGGTGTTGCGCGCGGCGAGGTTCAGGCCCTGGCGCGTGCCGGAGGTGTCGCGCTGGCCGTCGCCAGCGTAGTCGCGCCAGCCCCAGGTGCGCACGCTGCCGTCCTCGAGCCGCGCGCTCATGGTCGAGCCTCCGGCGCTGACCTGCACCGCACGCGGCGTCACGCGCAGCAGCGCGCTGCGGCTGGTGGCGCTGCCGGCGGCGTTGCTGACACGCACGCTGTAGACCACGCCGTCGTCGGTGAACGGCAGTGCCGGCGTGTCGTGGCTCGGGGCCGTGGCGCCGTCGATGGCCACGCCATTGCGCAGCCACTGGTAGGCCAGCGGCGCGGTGCCGGTGGCCGCGACCGTGAAGCGCACGCTGCGGCCCGACAGCACGCTGGCGTCGGCCGGCTGCACCGTGATGGCGGGGGCCACGGGCGGCTCGCTCACGCTCAGGCGCGCGGCGTTGCTGGTGACGCTGCCGGCCGCGTTGCTGACCACCACGCGCCACTCGCTGCCGTTGTCGGCCAGGCCGAGCACGGGCGTGGTGACGCTGGCCGCGGTGGCGCCGGCCACCGGGCTGCCGTTGCGCTGCCACTGGTACTGCAGCGGCCCGGTGCCGGTGGCCGCCACGGTGAAGCTGGCCGTCTGGCCCACCACCAGCGCGGCCGGCGTGGGCTGCGCGCTGATGCGCGGCAGCACCACCACCCCCAGCGCCACGGCGGGCGTCTGCACCATGCCGATGGTGTTGCTGACCTGCACCGAGAACGGCGCCCCGTCGTCGGCCGGCGTGGCCGCGGCCAGCGTGTAGCTGGCGCCGGTGGCGCCCGCGATGGGCTCGGTGCCGCGCAGCCACTGGTAGCTCAGCGCGCCGGCGTTGCTGGTGGCGGCGACGCTGAAGCTGGCGCTCTGGCCTTCGTTCACCGTCACGGCCTGCGGCACGGTCTGCAGCGCAGGTGCTGCGGGCGGCGGGCGCACGGTGAGCAGCGCCTCGGCGCTGGTGACGCTGCCGGCGGCGTTGCTCAGGCGCACCTGGAAGCGCGCGCCGTCGTCGGCCAGCGCCGTGCTGGCCAGGGTGTAGCTGGCGCTGGTGGCGCCGGTGATGGCCGTGCCGTTGCGCAGCCACTGGTAGCTCACGGGCGGCGTGCCGGCCGACAGCGTGACGGCAAAGGTGGCCGGCTGCCCGGCGTCGACGCTCTGCGGCGCCGGCGCCGTGGCCACGGCCGGCAGCACGGCGGGCGCGGGCTCGCTGGCAGGGCCGCCGCCGTTGTCGCTGCAGCCGGCGAGCAGGCCCAGGCCGAGCATCAGCCCGGCCGCGACCCGGCGCCACAGTGCCGCGCGGTGCGCGGGTTCGGCCGTGTTCGGCCCGGCCTGTCGGGCCATCCCTGAGCAAGTCATCGGTCTTCGTCCTCCGGTGGGCGTGGCGGCCGCGCTGGCCGCTGCTCACCGCAGGCTAGGATGGGGGCGTGATCGGGGCGTGATCGGGCTGCGATGGCGCCCGTCGCGCCGGGCGGGCCGGGGCGGCCTCAGCGGCCGGCGAGGATCCAGCCCGCGGCCTTCTCCGCGATCATCAGCGTCGGGCTGTTGGTGTTGCCGTGCGTGATGGTGGGCATCACGCTGGCGTCCACCACGCGCAGGCCGGCCACGCCGCGCACGCGCAGCTGCGGGTCGACGACGGCCGCGGGGTCGTCGGCGCGGCCCATCTTCGCGGTGCCCACGGGGTGGAAGATGGTGGTGGCGATGTCGCCGGCCAGGCGTGCCAGCTCCTCGTCGCCCTGGAACTGCACGCCGGGCTTGAACTCCTCGGGCGCGTACTTCGCGAACGCCGGCTGCTGCGCGATGCGCCGCGCCACGCGCAGCGAATCGGCGGCGACGCGGCGGTCTTCGTCGGTGCTCAGGTAGTGGGGCGCGATGCTCGGCGCCGCGGCGGGGTCGGCGCTGGCGATCTGCACCGTGCCGCGGCTCGTGGGCTCGAGGTTGCACACGCTGGCCGTGACGGCCGGAAAGTCGTGCAGCGGCTGGCCGAAGGCCGGCAGGCTGAGCGGCTGCACGTGAAACTGGATGTCGGGCCCGGGCTTGTCGGGCCGGCTCTTCGTGAAGATGCCCAGCTGCGAAGGCGCCATGCTCATCGGCCCGCTGCGCGTGAGCGCGTATTCGAGCCCGATGCGCGCCTTTCCGACGAGCGAGTTCGCCAGCGTGTTGAGCGTCTGCGCGCCCTGCACCTTGAAGACGGCGCGGATCTGGAGGTGGTCCTGCAGGTTGCCGCCGACGCCGGGCAGATCGCGCTTCACCGCGATGCCGTGCCGCTGCAGCAGCGCGCCGGGGCCCAGGCCCGAGAGCTGCAGGATCTGCGGCGTGCCGATGGCCCCGGCGCTTAGCAGCACCTCGCGCGCGGCGCCGATGCTGCGGCGCTGCCCGCCCTGCACCACCTGCACGCCGGTGCAGCGCAGGCCCGCGCCGTCGCGCGCCTCGATCAACAGCCGCTCCACCAACACGCCCGTCAGCACCGTCAGGTTGGCGCGGCCGCGTGCCGGGCGCAGGAAGGCCTTGCTGGTGTTCCAGCGCCAGCCCGCGCGCTGGTTGACCTCGAAGTAGCCCACGCCCTCGTTGCTGCCGCGGTTGAAGTCGTCGGTGGCCGGGATGCCGGCCTGCACCGCGGCCTCTGCGAAGGCGTCGAGCACGTCCCAGCGCAGCCGCTGGCGCTCGACTCGCCACTCGCCGCCGCGGCCGTGCGCCGGGCCCGCTTCGTGCAGCGCGTTGTCCTCGTGGCGCACGAAGTCGGGCAGCACCTGCGCCCAGCTCCAGGCCGGCTCGCCGGTGGCGGCGGCCCAGGCGTCGTAGTCGCGGGCCTGGCCGCGCATGTAGATCATGCCGTTGATGCTGCTGCAGCCACCCAGCGTCTTGCCGCGCGGGTAGATGAGCTGGCGGCCGTTGAGGCCGGCGTCGGGCTCGGTGCGGTAGCGCCAGTCGGTGCGCGGGTTGTCGATGCAGTACAGGTAGCCCACCGGGATGTGGATCCACGGGTAGGTGTCGGGGCCGCCGGCCTCGAGCAGCAGCACGCGCGTGCGGCCATCGGCACTCAGGCGGTTGGCCAGCAGGCAGCCGGCGGTGCCGGCGCCGACGATCACGTAGTCCCAGTCTGGTGCGTCCACGGCGGCGATGCTGCCACGGCCGCCGCCGCCGGCCCGCCGTTGGGGCAAGCGCGGACGGACAGCAGCTTGCGCGGACCTTACAGTCGCCGCATGAACCGTCTCGCCACCCGCTGGAGCCGCGCGCTCGCGCCCTGGGCGCTGGCCCTCGGCCTGTCGTCGGCGCTGCCGGCGCTGGCGGCGCCGGCCTGGATCACGCTGTCGGCCGACGCGCTGGCCGTGCTGCAGCGCATCGTGCCGCAGGCCCAGGTGCTGGGCCAGGCCGAGCTGCCGGTGGCCGTGCCCGAGGGCCCGCGCAGCGCCGCGCTGCGCAGCGCCACCGAGACCGTGGTCGCCGTCGAGATCGACGAAAAGTGGCTCGAGATCCTCTCGCTGATGGTGCACCGCGAGCTGCAGCGCTGCGGCGGCTACGTGTTCCACCCCACGCGCGCCGAGGCGCTGGCCACGCTGCACCGCCTGCAGACGCAGGCCGCGGCCGAGCCGCTGGCCGTGGGCCCGGCGCCGAGCTACGTGCTCGACAACCCGCAGCAGGTGGCGCCGCTGATGGCGCTGCTGCAGGGCAGCCACCTCATCGCCACCGTCGACAGCCTGGCGGCCTTCCAGAACCGCCGCTACAACAGCAGCCACGGCGTGGCCGCGGCCAGCTGGCTGGCGGCGCACTGGCGCTCGCTGATCCCCGCCACCCGGCGTGACGTGCGCGTGGTCGAGATCACCCACCCCACCTGGGCGCAGAAGTCGGTGATGCTCGAGATCGCCGGCACGCTGCGCCCGCAGGAGACGGTGGTGCTCGGCGGCCACCTCGACAGCATCGCGCCCGGCACCTTCGAGGGCTCGCGCGCCCCGGGCGCCGACGACAACGCCAGCGGCATCGCCGCGCTCACCGAGCTCATCCGCGTGATGATGGCCGGCAGCTACCGGCCCGGCCGCACGCTGCGCTTCATCGGCTATGCGGCCGAGGAGGTGGGCCTGCGCGGCTCGGCCGAGATCGCGGCCGACTTCCTGAGCCGCGCCGACCAGGTCGTGGGCGTGCTGCAGCTCGACATGACCGCCTTCCAGGGCGACAGCACCGACATCTGGCTCTACACCGACTACACGAATGCGGCGCAGAACGCCTTCCTGGCGACGCTGGTGGCCAGGTACCTGCCGGGCTTCACGGTGGGCTACAGCGCCTGCGGCTACGCCTGCTCCGACCACGCCTCGTGGCACACGCGCGGCTTCCGCGCCTCGTTCCCGCACGAGGCCAGCAACGCCAACTACAACCGCAACATCCACACGGCGAACGACACCACGGCCGTGTTCGGCAACAACCCCCAGCACATGCTGAAGTTCACGCGGCTGGCGCTGGCCTACGCGGTGGAACTCGGATCGCTGCCGCGGGGCTTGCGCGGAGCCGCGGCGGCGCCCTGACCATGCTCGCCCGCACCGGCGCCCTGCGCGCCGCCCCGGAGGCCCTGGCGCCGGCGGCGTCCACCGTGGCCGCGGCCGACACGCTCACCGGCGCGCTGCTCGCCAGCCTGGACCGCCACGCGTCGCGGCCGGCGCTGCGCTGCCACGGCCGCACCATGAGCTACGGCGAGCTCGACGCCCAGGCGCGGGCGCTGGCCGCCTACTGGCAGCAGCGCGGCCTGGCGCCGGGCGAGCGCGTGGCCGTGATGCTGCCCGGCGGCCTGCCGCTGCCGGTGGTGGTGCTGTCCGCCTGGCGCGCCGGCCTCGTGGTCGTGCCGGTGGACCCGGCGCTGGCCGGCGAGCCGCTGCTGCACCAGCTGCGCGACAGCGGCGCCCGCGCGCTGGTGGCCGACGCCGCGGCGGCCGAGGCCCTGCGGCCCGTGCTCGAGCAGCAGGCCGTGGCGCTGGTGCTCACAGTGCGCGCCGGCGACCTGCTCGGCCCGCTGAAGGCGGCGCTGGTGCGCCACCGCCAGCGCCCGCGCGCGCCGGCCGGCGAACTGCCGGGTGCCGTGCCCTTCGTGCTGGCGCTCGACCGCGGCCGGCCGCAGGAGCCCGCGCCGGTGCCGGCGCGGCCCCACGACATCGCGGTGCTGCAGTACACCGGTGGCACCACCGGCGTGGCGCGTGGCGCCGTGCTGCTGCAGCGCCAGCTGCTGGCCAACCTGCAGCAGGCCGAGCAGTGGCTGCAGCCGGCGCTGCAGGGCCGGCCGCTCGACGAACCCTGGACCACCGTGGCCGCGCTGCCGCTGCACCACGTGTTCGGCTTCACGCTGGCGCTGCTGCTGACGCTGTCGCGCGGCGGCTGCCTGCTGCTGGTGCCCGACCTGGCCGACACCGACGCGCTGGCCGTGCTGCTGCAGCGCGAGCGCTTCCACCTGTTCCCGTCGCTGAACCCGGTGTTCGAGGCCCTGGCCCGCCACCCGGCGGCCGAGCGCATCGACTGGAGCGGCCTCCGGCTCAGCCTGTCGGGCGGCGTGGCGGTGGACGGCGCCACCGCGATGCTGTGGCTGCTGAAGACCGGCAGCCCCATCATCCAGGGCTACGGCCTGGCCGAGGCCAGCCCGGCCGTCACCTGCAACCGCGTCGACGACACCCTCTTCAGCGGCCACGCCGGCTACCCGCTGCCCGGCACCGAGCTGATGCTCGTGGACGAGGCCGGCCAGCCCGTGCCGCCCGGCGCCAGCGGTGAGATCGCGGTGCGCGGCCCGCAGGTCATGGCCGGCTACTGGCAGCGCCCCGACGAGACGGCGCGTGTCATGCTGCCCGGCGGCTGGCTGCGCACCGGCGACATCGGCCGCCTGGCCGACGACGGCGCGCTGGTGCTGGTGGACCGCCAGCGCGACATCGTCTGGGTCGGCGGCCTGCCGGTGGTGCCCAACCAGGTGGAGGAGGTCGTGATGCGGCTGCCGGGCGTGCGCGAGTGCGCCGCCGTGGGTGTGCCGCACCCCGACACCACCGAGGGCGGCGAGGTCGTGAAGATCGTCGTCGTGCGCAACCCGCCCGAGGCCGACAGCCCCACCGAGGCGCAGCTGCGCAGCCACTGCGAACGCCACCTCGCGGGCTACCAGCGCCCGGTGCTGGTGACGTTCTCGAACGCGCTACCGCGCAGCAACGTCGGCAAGGTGCTGCGCCGCGCGCTGCGCGGCACACCCTGACGCGACGGAGCCGCCGCCGCCGATGCGCCTGTTCGTCGACGTCGCCCTGGCGGCCGGGGCCGAGACCACGCTGCCCGAGGCCGCCGACCGCCATGCGCGCGTGCGCCGCGTGCAGCCGGGCGATGCGCTGACGCTGCTCGACGGCAGCGGCGCCGAGTGGCCGGCCACGGTGGTGGTGGTGGGTCGCGCCGAGATCCACGTGCGCGTCGGCACGCCGCAGCCGGCCAACCGCGAGCTGCCGCTGCCGGTGACGCTGGCCGTGGTGGTGCCGGCCAACGAGCGCATGGACTGGCTGGTGGAAAAGGCCACCGAGCTGGGCGCGCACGCGCTGCAGCCGCTGTGGGCCGAGCGCTCGGTGCTGCGGCTGGCCGGCGAACGTGCGGCCAAGCGGCACGCGCACTGGCAGGGCATCGTGCGCGCCGCCAGCGAGCAGTGCGGCCGCACGCGGCTGATGCGCGTCGAGCCCGCGCGCGAGCTGGCCGAGTGGCTGGCCACGCTGCCACCGGCGCCGCGCCCGCACGACGAGGCGCGCTGGGTGCTGGACTTCGCCGCCGACGCCCGGCCGCCGGGGGCCTGGGAGCGGCCGGCGGCCATCACCACCCTCTCGGGCCCCGAAGGCGGCCTCGCGCCGGCCGAGGTGGCGGCGGCGCGTGCCGTCGGCTTCCGGCCGCTGACCCTGGGCGAGCGCGTGCTGCGCGCCGAAACCGCCCCGCTGGCGCTGCTGGCCTGGGCCGGACTCGGTTTGTAGGGGTGTCGGCGTGGCCGGTGGGGCCGCCCCCGCAGAATCAAGCCAACATCCAACAACCAGGAGTGACGACATGGGTCTTCTCGATGCAGTGGCAGGCGCGATGGGTTCGGGCGGCGAAGGCCAGGGCGGCGACCTGATGCAGGTGGTGATGAGGCTGGTGCAGCAAAGCGGCGGCCTTGAGGGCCTGGTGGCCAAGTTCCAGCAGGGCGGCCTCGGCGACATCGTGCAGAGCTGGATCTCCACCGGCCCGAACCTGCCGATCTCGCCCGAGCAGCTGGGCCAGGCCCTGGGCCCGGACACGCTCAACCAGCTGGGCGCGGGTGGGCAGGACATGCTCGGCCCGCTGTCGAAGCTGCTGCCGCAAGTGGTGGACGGCCTCACGCCCAACGGCCAGCTGCCGGCGGGCGGGGGCGATCTGGCCGGCCTGCTGGGCGGCCTGCTCGGTGGTGCGGGCGGCGCGGGTGCCGGCGGCCCCAACCTGGGCGGCTTGCTGGGCGGGCTGCTCGGCAAGCGTTAGGCCGTCAGGCTGTCAGGCCTATTCCCTGCCGAAGTCGCGAGGGATGCGCGCCCACGCTGCCGCGACGAACCCCGGCAGCGTGGCCACGCAGCACCACACGAAGAAGCTCGTGTAGCCCAGCTGCTCCTGCAGCCAGCCGGCGGCCATGCCGGGCAGCATCATGCCCAGCGCCATGAAGCCGGTGCAGATGGCGTAGTGCGCCGTCTTGTGCAGGCTCTGCCCGTCGGGCCCGCCGGCCACCCACAGCATGAACACCATGTACGCGGTGAAGCCGAAGCCGTAGCCGAACTGCTCCACCGCCAGCGCCGCGGCCACCACTGCAAAACCCTCGGGCTGCGCCCAGGCCAGCCACACGTACAGCAGGTTGGGCAGGTTCATCGCCAGCAGCAGCACCGGCAGCAGGCGGCCCAGGCCGGCGCGCGAGATGGCCCAGCCGCCGAGCAGCCCGCCCAGCGTCAGCGCGGCCACGCCCACGGTGCCGTAGGCCAGGCCCACATCCTGCGTCGTGAACGCCAGGCCGCCGTCGGCCCGCGCATCCAGCAGGAAGGGCACCACCAGCTTCAGCAGCTGCGCCTCGCCCAGGCGGTAGACGAGCAGGAACACCAGCACGCGCACGATGTCGTCGCGGGCGAAGAAGCTGCGGAACACGGCCACAAAGCCGCGCCAGAAGTCGCCCTCTCTAGGCGCCGGGCGGTCGTCGGCCGGCCTGGGCAGCGCCCAGGCATGCCAGGCCGCGAACAGCACGAACAGCAGCGCCAGCAGTGCGAACACCACGTGCCAGCCCATCGCCGGCCCGCCGTGGTGCGCCGCCACGTAGCCGGCCAGCCACACCAGGCCGCCCTGGCCGCCGAGCATCGAGAGCCGGTAGAACGTGCTGCGCACCCCCACGAAGGCCGCCTGGCGGCGGCGGTCGAGCGCCAGGATGTAGAAGCCGTCGGCGGCGATGTCGTGCGTGGCGCTGGCAAAGGCCAGCAGCCAGAACATCACCAGCGTCCACTGCAGGAAGGCCGGCACCGGCACCGCCAGCGCCACGCCGGCGAAGGCCGCGCCCACCAGCAGCTGCAGACCGACGATCCAGCGGCGCTTCCGGCCCAGCAGGTCGACCAGTGGGCTCCACAGCGGCTTGATGACCCAGGGCAGGTACAGCCAGCTCGTGACGAGCGCGATCTCGGCGTTGCCGACGCCGAGGTTCTTGTACATGACGACGGCCAGCGTCATGACCGCCACGTAGGGCAGGCCCTGGCCGAGGTAGAGCGTGGGGATCCAGCGCCAGGGCGTCGGTGTCATGGGTCGCGATGTTCCCATGCGCGCCAGAGGACATTCGATGTCGCTTGGACGCAAAGCCCGCAGGTTAGTCCCGATGGGCGCGCCGCTGCGGCGGCGGCAACACTGTGAGGGACTGTTTCTTGCATGACCCGGGCGCGGGAGGCCGGCATGCACGACGACGGCGCACACCCGCCCCCACCCGAACATCACCGAGGAAACCGCTCGACATGGCCTTCAAGCTCAGCACCCTGGCCGCCAGCCTCGCCCTCGTGGGCCTGGCCGGCGGCGCGTTCGCGCAGGGCGAACGCGTCACGATCACCGGCTCCAGCATCAAGCGCATCGCCACCGAAGGCGCGCTGCCGATCACCGTCATCACCGCCGCCGACCTGCAGCGCAATGGCATCACCAGCGCCGAGCAGGTGATCCTGGAGCTCAGCACCAACGGCAACGGCCTGGACAACCTGGCCTCCAACGCCGACGTCGTCGGCGGCGCGCAGCGCGGCAACAACGGCGCCACCAGCGCCAACCTGCGCGGCCAGGGCAGCAACGCCACGCTGATCCTGCTCAACGGCCGGCGCATCGCGGCGCACGGCCTCAACGGTGGCGTCGTCGACCTGAACCAGATCCCGATGGCGGCCATCGAGCGCATCGAGATCCTGAAGGACGGCGCCAGCGCCATCTACGGCACCGACGCCATCGGCGGCGTCATCAACTTCATCCTGCGCCGCAACTTCACCGGCGGCCTCGTGCGCGGCGCGGCCGACGTCACGCAGGCCGGCGGCGGCAACATCTTCAGCGCCTCGGTCACGGGCGGCTACGGCGATCTCGACCGCGACCGCTTCAACGTCGTCGCCAGCCTGGCCGTGCGCGACCACAAGTCGCTGCGCGGCGACGAGCGCGACTTCGTCAACACCTTCCAGCCCAACCGCGGCCTGAGCGTCGACACGCGCGGCACGCCGCACGCCACCATCTTCCCGCTGGCCGGCACGCTGTTCCCCACCGCGGCCTCCACGCCGCTGGTGCCCGGCAGCACCACGGTGCGCGCCTCGGGCGGCCTGAACGTGCTCGACCTGCCCGGCGGCCCGGGCTGCGGCGCCGTCCCCGGCCAGGCGCCCTACGACGAGCGCCTCTGGGACGTGCCCAGCGCCGCGCTGGCCTGCGCCTGGGACACCGGCCGCGCCGCCGTGCTGCAGCAGCCGCTGAAGAGCACCACGCTGGTCGCCCGTGCCACCGGGCTGGTGGGCGAGCACCAGCTGGCGCTGGAGTTCGTGGGCTCCAAGACCGAGTCGGCCAAGCGCTTCTCGAACCTGCAGATGACGCCCAACACCACGACGCAGCAGCTGCGCTTCCCGCGCAACACGGCGTCTCAGGCGGCCTACGACGCGGTGTTCGACCGCCTGCTCGCGGCCTTCCCCGGGCAGGTGCTCGAGACGCAGCGCGGCCAGTCGCTCGCCTACCGCTGGCGCTGCATCGAGTGCGGCCCGCGCGAGATCGAGACCGACGCCGACACCGCACGCTGGGCGCTCACCGCCGAGGGCCCGTTCTTCGGCGGCTGGGACTACCGCGCCGGCGTCATGCAGTCCACCTCCGACGCCAAGAGCACGCTGGGCGGCGGCTACTACTTCCGCGGCACCACGGGCACCGGCGCTTCGGACGGCGCCCCGGGCATCGTGCCGGCGCTCAACAGCGGCCGCATCAACGTCTTCCTGCTGCCCGGCCAGACGCAGAGCGCCGACGGCCTGGCCGCGCTCGAGGAAGCCTCGGCCCGCGGCGTGGTGCTGTACGGCGGCAAGTACACGACGCAGCAGACCGACTTCTCGGTCTCGGGCCCGGTGTTCAAGCTGCCGGGCGGCAGCGCCATGGCCGCCGTCGGCCTGGATGCGCGCACCGAAAAGTACCGCTTCAACGGCGACGAGCGCGACCCCACGCTGCAGCGCATCATCGTCGCCGCGCCCTTCGACCAGACCAACGTGCTGACGGGCGCCAAGCGCGACATCAACGCCGTCTACGGCGAGCTGCTGCTGCCGCTGGTCAAGGGCGTCGAGGTGACGCTGGCCGCCCGCCAGGACGACTACTCCGGCTTCGGCAAGACCAGCAACCCGAAGGTCTCGGGCCTGTGGAAGCCGAGCGACCAGTTCCTGGTGCGCGGCTCGTACAGCACGGGCTTCCGCGTGCCCACCTTCAACCAGCAGTTCAACGGCCGCTCGGAGGCCACCTTCACCGGCGCCACGCTGGTGGACCCCTCGCGCTGCCCCACGGGCCGCGTCGACGCCACGCGCCCGGGCTGCGAGTCGATCCGCCCGATCATCGTCAACGGCGGCAAGGAGGACCTGGGCCCCGAGGAGGCCAAGATGAGCTCGCTGGGCTTCATCTTCGAGCCCTCGCCGCTGATCAGCGTCGGCATGGACTGGTGGAACATCGAGCGCACCGGCACGATCCAGATCCTCAGCCTCACGCAGCTGGTGGACAACTTCGCGCTGCTGCGTGACCGCTTCTTCTACGCCGCCGACGGCACGCTGGCCGCCATCGACCAGCGCTGGGTCAACGCCGGCGAGACGCAGACCTCCGGCATCGAGGTCACGCTGAAGAGCAGCTTCGACGCGATGGGCGCACGCTGGACGGCCAGCCTGGAGGGCACCTACCTGCTGAAGAAGCGCTCGCGCGTGCTGCCCACCGTGGACTTCGGGGCCAGCGAGATCGGCCAGTTCAGCTTTGCCGGCGACCTGGGCCTGCGCTGGAAGCACACCGCCTCGGTGAGCTACCGCCGCGGCGACTGGCTGGCCACGCTGTCGCAGCGCTACGCGTCGGGCTACAACGACCAGGTGCTGCCCGGCGTGAGCTCGGGCCGGGTCTCGCCGCCCGACTGGAAGCCGAAGGTCGACGCCTACACCAGCTACAACGTCGGCGTCACCTGGACGGGCATCAAGGGCCTGTCGCTGACCGCACTGGTGAAGAACGTGCTCGACACCGACCCGCCGTTTGCCGTCACCTACGACAGCAACTTCGGCAGCGGCAGCAGCTGGGAGCCGCGTGTGGCCGACCCGCGCGGCCGCGCCTTCGTGCTGACCGCCGAGTACCGCTTCTGAGCGATCGGCCCGTCGCCGAGGCCCTGCGCGAGGCCGTTCTCGCGCAGCGCTTCGACACCACGCCCGACCGGCTGCGCGATGGCGCGCCGGTCGGCGTCTTTCCGAGCCTCGATCTCGCCGTCGTGCGCTTCGCGTCCGCGGGCCCGCGCGGCGGGCGCTCGGCGCTGGCGGCCAACATCCTGTTCTCGCGCGAACACCCGCAGGGCGTGGTCGCGCGCTTCGGGCCCGCGGGCGGTGGCTTCGGGCCCGTGGCCAACCTGCGCTTCGTGGCCGACGTGCGCAACGCCGCCGGCACCTCGGTGGCCTGGCAGCCCGGCGCCGACTGGGCGCGCATCGAGTTCCCGCCGCTGTTCGCGCCGCCCGGCCTGGGCGCCGACGCGCCGCGCTTCGTGGCGCCGTACCCGGCCTCGCTGCTGAAACTGATGGTGGCCGTGGGCCTGGGCCTGGCGGTGGACGCGCGGCGGCTGCTGTGGGCCGACGTGATGCCGCAGCTGGAGCCGATGATCACGGTGAGCGACAACGACGCCACCGACCGCGCCGTGGCGCTGCTGCACCGCGCCGGCATGGTCGAGGCGCTGAACCGCACGCTGCAGCAGACCTGGGGCCTGCCGACGCTGCAGCTCAACCGCACCACGGCGCGCGGCGGCTGGCGCAACGGCGACGGCTCGGGCGTCGGCCAGATCCACATGACGGCCTGGGACACCGTGCGGCTGCTGTGGATCCTTGACCCGCAGGCGCCGCCCGCGCCGTGGCTGCCGCCCGGCACCACCACGCTCGCGCCGGCCACGCAGGACCGGCTGCTCGCGGTGCTGGCGAAGCAGCAGCTCGACGAGATCCTGTCGTCGGGCGCGCTGCGTGGCCTGCCGGGCTGGGTGCCGGGCCTGCCCGACGCGCCGGCCTTCGCGCACAAGACCGGCACCACCGAGAACTACGGCTCCGACGCCGGCCTCGTGGCCGGCCCGGACGGGCTGCGCTACGCCGTGGCGCTGCTCAGCAATCTCGGCAGCCGCTACCGCCCGCGCTTCGTGGGCGCCGACGACGACCGCGCCGCCACCACCTGGAAGCTGCCCGCGCTGGGCGCCGCGGTGCATGCGCTGATGGAGGCCCTGCCGTGACCACATCGTCCTGGCTGCCCCTGGCCGACGGCGCGCTGATCGCCGTGCTGGCCCCCGCCGGCCCGGTGGACCCGGCCGTGCTGCCCGCCGTGGAGGCCTTCTACGCCCGCCACGGCTGGCGCGTGCGCCTGTACCCCTCGTGCCGCCTGCGCCACCCGGTGCTGGGCTACCTGGCCGGCACCGACGAGCAACGCCTGGCCGACCTGCACGCCGCGCTGGCCGACGACGAGGTGGCCGCCATCCACTGCCTGCGTGGCGGCTACGGCGCGATGCGCCTGCTGCCCGACATCGACACCGCGCTCTTGCGCGCGAAGCCGAAGCTGCTGATCGGCTACAGCGACATCACCGCGCTGCACGCGCTGTGGGCGCAGGAGGGCCTGCCGAGCCTGCACGCACCGATGCCGGCCTCGGACCTGATCCGCCCCGGCCGCGACGACGACGAGGCTGCGCTCGTGGCGCTGCTCAAGACCGGCTGGCCCGCCGGCACCGTGCTGGCGCCGGAGCTCGAACCCGGCGAGCCCGTGCACCCCGGCATGGCCGAGGGCACGCTGATCGGCGGCAACCTGAGCCTCGTGGCCGCGCTCACCGGCACGCCCTGGGCCTGGAACCCGCACGGCGCGATCCTGTTCCTCGAGGACGTGAGCGAATCGCTCTACCGCGTCGACCGCTATCTCGTGCAGCTGCAGCTGGCCGGCGTGCTGCACGCCGTGAAGGGCCTCGTGCTCGGCAGCTTCACCGAGAGCGAGGCGCCCGAGGCGCTGCTGCGCGAGCGGCTGCTGCCGCTGTGCCGCGAACTCGGCAAGCCCCTGCTCGGCGGCTGGCCCACGGGCCACGGCACGCCCAACCGGCCGCTGCCGATGGGCCTGCGCGTGCGGCTGGATGCCGGCGAGGGCACGCTGACGCTGCTGGAGCCGCTGGCGCCGCCGGGCGGTTGAGGCGCGGCCGGAGGGAGAATCGGGAACTCCCGAAGACACCGCCGCCATGCCGAACCCGCCCAGTCCCCCCACCCTGCACTCGCTGCCGCTGCTCGCGCGCGGCAAGGTGCGCGACAACTACGCCGTCGGCAGCGACCGCATCCTGATGGTGGCGAGTGATCGCCTGAGCGCCTTCGACGTGGTGATGAAGGCGCCGGTGCCGGGCAAGGGCGCGCTGCTCACGCAGATGGCGCTGGCCTGGTTCAGGCACTTCGAGGGCCTCGTGCCCACGCACATCACCGGCGACGCGCCCGAAAGCGTGGTGCAGCCCGACGAGGTGCCGCTGGTGGCCGGCCGCAGCATGCTGGTGAAGCGCCTGACGCCGCTGCCCTGCGAGGCCGTGGTGCGCGGCTACGTGGCCGGCTCGGGCTGGAAGGAATACAGCCGCAGCGGCACCGTCTGCGGCCAGCCGCTGCCGCCGGGCCTGAGCATGACGAGGCCGCTGGCCGAGCCCATCTTCACGCCCGCCACCAAGGCCGCGGTGGGCGGCCACGCCGAGAACATCTCGTTCGTGCAGCTCGAGGCGCTGATCGGCGCGCCGCGCGCGGCCGAGCTGCGCGACGTGGCCATCCGCCTGTACAAGGCCGCGGCGGCGTACGCCAAGACCCGCGGCATCGTCGTGGCCGACACCAAGTTCGAGTTCGGCCTGGATGCCGACGGCACGCTGACGCTGATGGACGAGGTGCTGACGCCCGACTCCAGCCGCTTCTGGCTGGCCGACGAGCTGGCCCAGGGGCGCATCAACGCGCTCGACAAGCAGCCGCTGCGCGACTGGCTCGACAAGATCGGCGTGGCCGGCGGCGCCGAGCAGGCGGCGCTGGACCTGCCGCCTGAAGTGAGTGCCGGCGTGATGCAGCGCTACGAACGCGCCATGCACATGCTCTGGGGCGGCGAGGAGTGATCGCCATGACGAAGCCCTCGCTCAACCACCTGCGCCAGCACCGCTTCGCCGCGCTGCGGCCGGGCCCGAAGCTCATCGTCACCGGTGCCGTGCATGGCAACGAGGTGGCCGGCACGCGCGGCATCGAGCGCGTGATCGGCGAGATCGAGGCCGGCGCCATCGACATCGTGCGCGGCAGCGTCACCTTCGTGCCGGTGTGCAACCCGATGGCGTACCGCGAGAAGCGCCGCATGGGCGATCGCAACCTCAACCGCCGCCTCATGCCCACGGCCACGCCGCAGGACTACGAAGACCGCCTCGGCCGCGTGCTGTGCCCGCTGCTGGCCGAGCACGAGGTGCTGCTCGACCTGCACAGCTTCCGCAGCCCCGGCCGCCCCTTCGTGATGCGCGGCCCGGCCGACAACGACGGCGCGCTGGAGCCCTTCCGCCACGCCGCGGCCGAGGCGCGGCTGGCGGCCCACGTGGGCGTGAACCGTGTCGTCGAAGGCTGGATGCAGGCGTATGCCGACGGCGTGGCGCGCCGCCGCGCCCGCGGCCTGACACCCGGCGCGGTGCACGAAGACCCAAGCTACGGCGTCGGCACCACCGAGTGGATGCGCTCGCAGGGCGGCTACGGCGTCACGCTCGAATGCGGCCAGCACGACGACCCCGCCGCGCCCGACGTGGCCCACCACGCCATCCGGCAGACGCTGGCGCTGCTGGGCATCGCCGAGGGCATCGAGCTGCAGCCGCCGCAGCGGCCCTTCGAGTGCCTGCGCCTCGTGGAGGTGATCGACCGCTTCGACGCCGCCGACCGCTTCGTCAAGACCTGGACCAGCTTCGACGCGCTGCGCGAGGGCGAGCCCATCGCCGTGCGCGCCGACGGCACCGAGCTGCGCGCCCCGCGCGACGGCTTCATCGTGTTCCCCGACGTCGGCGCGCTGCCGGGGCACGAGTGGTTCTACTGGGCGCAGGCGAGCGAGCGGGCGGTGTGAGGCCGCCGCGAGGGCGGCCTCACTTGAGGAAGTCGAACCCGGCCGTGATCGCCACCCAGGCCTTGCCGTTGTCGGCGTAGTTGGCTGACCGGCTCACGCGGTCCCAGCCGACGACCAGGCCCATCTGGAAGTCGCCCTTGACCTGCCCGATGAAGCCGAGTCCGTAGCTGAAGCCGCTCAGGCTCTGACTCTTGGTTTCGCCGCCGACGGTCTGCTCGACGGCCACGGTCGACAGCGCCGCGAAGGCGATGGCCTTGATGCCCAGACCGATGGTGTTGCGGTCGAAGCGATAGCCGATGTAGGGCCCGATGGCGCTGCCGGCGCGGAACTCCTTCGAGCCGTTGACGTGGTACTTGTAGGGCACGACCAAGCCCCCGTAGGTGTAGCCGAACCGGTCGAGCCCGACGTTCGCGAACTCTTCCTCGGCCAGGAAGATCTTCTCCTTGGCCACGTACTTCTCGGCCGTGTTGGGTGCCTGGTCGCACTGGGGCAGGCGGCTGCTGTACGACGACAGGTGGACGATGCGACCCTTCTTCTCGGTCGTGCTGTCGACCTTGACCGTGGCGGTGTTGCCGCCCACCCGCAGCGCGGTTCCGGCGGGGATGCAGACGGCCTCGCCCAACTGTTGGCCCACCGGCTTCTGGGCGTCATAGAGTTTCCCGCGGACATTGACCGGGAAGCTGATGCGATCGCCGAAGAAGTTGTCTTCCGAGTTCCTGGTCTCCTGGGCCAGGGCGGCACACGAGGTGCCCAGAAGGATCAGCGTCACGGTCCAGGACGTTCTCATGGCACCTCCTGCGGTGGAAAAGGTGGGCAGTCTCCGCCCTTGGGCGCGATCGGTCACCCACAAACTTGCGGGCGAGCCGCCGAGCCCGACACGCCGGGCCGGCGTCCCCGCCGGCGTGTCCTGCCCGGCCTGGCGTCAACCCGGCACAGCCGCCGGGTCGACCCGTGCCGCGCGCCGCCGCATCGCCGCCATCACCGCCCCGCCCGCCAGCAGCAGGCTCCAGGTGCCGGGCTCCGGCACGGCGCTGGGGATCTCGAGCATCCCGGTGAAGCGGCCCTCGCCAAAACTCGCCGGCACGCCGCCGAACGCGCCGAAGCGCAGCAGCCCGGTGAAGGAGGCGCTGCCCACGGCCCCGGCAAAACGGCCCGTGCCGCCGGTGAACGCGATGCTCTCGTTGACGTTGAACTGGCCCGGCAGCGTGCCTGGGGTCAGCAGGCCGGTGTAGCTGCCCTCCAGCGTGCCGTCGCCGAAGTCCCAGCTGAACAGGCCGTCGGTGTAGGGGCCGGGCGGGAAGCCCGCGATGCAGTGGCTGGCCGTGTACTGGAAGGCGCCGAGGTTGCTGCTGCCGCTGGCCGCGAAGGCATCCGGCGCGAAGCTGATGGTCAAGGTCGTGGGGCCGCAGCGGCCACCCAGGGCACCCCCGGGGCTGATGTTGTTGCGCTCGCCGCTGAACACCACCGACGCGGCCGTTGCCGGCAGCGCCGCCGTGGCGGCGAGCAGGGCCAGGGTGACGGCGCGGATGCGACCTGATGCAGATCGAGTCATGGCTTCTCCTGTATGGTTGACTCCCTCACTTTGAGGTCCAGCGACCATGCCCGGATCGGGTCCGAACCGTCCTGACGCCCCGCCGATGCTTCGCTGATGGATTGCCGACGGCTGCCGCCCTAGCGCACGATGGACGCTTCTGCCCGCCCGCCACCAGGTCCCATCGACCTGGCCACGCAACCGCCGATCGAACGCCCGGGCCTGCGCCTTGAGCCGGCCACGCGCACCGTGCACGGGCCGGCGGCCTCGCTGGCCATCGAACCCCGCGTGATGCAGGTGCTGCTCGCGCTGGCCAGCGTGGAGGGCCGTGTCGTCTCGCGCGAGGCGCTGCTTCAGGCCGGCTGGGGCCCGGTCGTCGTGGGCGACGACGCCATCCACCGGGCCGTGGCCGGCGCGCGCAAGGCGCTTCGTGAAGCCGGCGTGACCACCTGGTCCGTTGAGACCATCCCCCGCGTGGGCTACCGGCTGCGTGCCGAGCAGCCCGAAGCCGACGCTGCCGCGCTGCCTGAGGCCGTGCAGCCCGAGGCCGCACCCGAACCACCCTCCGCGGCGCCCGCCCTTGTGGCACGCCGCGGCTGGCTGGCCGCGGTGGTGGGCGTCTCGGCGGCGGCCGCGCTGGCGGGCTGGGGCATCGTGTCGTGGCGCGCCCATCAGCGCCGCGCGGCTGCCCTGGCCCTGGCGGAGCAAGGCCGGCAGGCGCTGCGCCTGGCCTCGCCGCCCGCCAACCAGCAGGCCGCCGACCTGCTGGGCCGGGCGGCCGAGCTCCAGCCCGACGACGCGGCCATCTGGGGCCTGCTGGCGCTGGCGCGCCGCGCGGCCGCCGACGCCGCGCCGCCCGAGGCCCTGGGCGCGGCGCTGGACGCCGCCGGCGCCGCCATCCAGCGCGCCCTGGCGCTCGACGCCCGCCAGCCCGAAGCGCTGTGCGCCCGCGCGCAGCTGGTGCCGGCCTTCGGCCAGTGGGTGCGCGCCGAGGCCGCCTTCCGCGAGGTGCTGCAGGTGGCGCCGGGCCACCTGCCGACCCTGGACTCGCTGGCGCTGATGCTGTCGGGCACCGGCATCATCGCCGACCACTACGCCTTGCGGCTGAAGACGGTCGAGGGCGACCCGCTGCACGCGGGCTACAGCTTCCGCGCCATCTTCTCGCACTGGATGAACGGCCGCCTCGCCGCCGCCGACCAGGCCGGCGAACGCGGCCTCGAGCTGTGGCCCGGGCACCTGCCCACCTGGCTGGCGCGGGCCGGCGTGCTGGCCTACACGGGCCGCGCCGAGCGCGCCCTGGCGCTGCTGGACGGGCCCTTGCCGAAGCTGCCGCCGCCGCTGATCACCCAGATGCGCCTGGCCTGGACGGCCCTGGCCAGCGGCCAGGCGCGCGACCGCGCAGCGGCCCGCGAAGGCATCCTGGCCGGCCTGGCCCGCGGCGGCCCTTTGCTGGCCGTCTGGGCGACGCTGGACCTGGCGGCCCTTGGCGAGCTGGATGTCGCGCTCGATGTCACCGAGGCCTACCTGCTGGAGCGTGGCGCGCTGCAGGCCGGCACCTCCTGGCAGCCCGGCCAGACGCTGCATGTGGATGTCCGGCGCCGGCTCACCAACCACCTGTTCCTGCCGGTCTGCGCCCCGATGTGGCAGCAGCCGCGCTTTGCCAGCCTGATGCGCGCGGCCGGCTTCGAGGCCTTCTGGGCCGCCACCGGCCGCACGCCGGACCACCTGCGCCGGGGCTGAAGCGCCCAGGGCGGACCCGCCGCGCCCGAGCGGGCCGCTTCAGGTGGCGATCAGGTGGGGATCAGGCGATCAGGCGGCGATGAAGGCCCGCAGGCAGGCGAGCCCCTCCTGCGGCCGATCACGCCACACCCCGTGCCCGGCATCGGGCATCACCACCAGCTGCCCCCAGGGCGCCGGGATCGCCGCGGCGATCTCCTCGGCGTCCAGCGGCGGCGTCACCGGGTCCTCGGCGCCGGCCAGCACCAGCACCGGGCAGCACACCGCCCCGAGGCCCGGGCGCAGGTCCATCGCGGGCATCTCGGTGCGGCTCCAGTGGAACAGGATCTCCGGGCGCATCAGCGTGCGCGCGCGTGCGTCGGGGTCGGCCGGCGGGTGCGGGTTGTACAGCCGCAGGCAGGTCTCGACATAGGGCGCCCAGGTGGCCTCGCACGGGTCGGACCAGAAGGCCTCGGCTGCGGCGCGCGCGGCCGCGCCGCCCAGGCGCTCGAAGGCGGCCAGCTTGCGCGCCAGGCCGAAGTGGTGGCTCGTGCTGCTCAGCACCACCTTCGCCGGATGCCGCGGGTGGCGCGCCAGGTAGCGCTGCGCGACGAAGCCGCCGAAGCTCTGCCCCAGCACGACCGGCCGCTCGATGCCGAGCACCGCGCACAGTCGCACCACGTCGTCGGCGTAGGTGTCGAGCGTGCACTCGGCCAGCGGCCGCTCGCTGCTGCGGCCGTGGCCGCGGTGGTCGACGTACAGCACCTGCGCCACGTCGGCCAGCTGCGCGAACAGCGGCTTGAAGCTGCTGTGGTCGTAGCCCGGGCCGCCGTGCAGCACCACGAGCGTGGGCTTCTCGCGCAGCGCCGGCCCGTCGGGCACCCAGCCGGCGCCGTCGACGTCGACGAAGAGGCGCACGCCGGGTTCGATCTCGATCCGCATGCGCCCACTGTAAGCTGCCCGCCACCATGCCCGAGACCCTGCACGTGCCGCGCCGGCCCTGGCCGGTGGCGGATTCGCCGCGCCGCGATGCGTTTGCCTTCTACCGCGGCTTCAGCCAGCCCTTCTTCAGCGTCTGCGTCGCGGTGGACGTGACGGCGCTGAAGCCGGCGCTGCGCGACGCCGGCCTCGGCAGCCTGACGCTGGCCACGCACTACGTGGCGCTGCGGCTCGCGCAGCGCATCGAGCCCTGGCGGGCGCGGCTCGACGCCGACGGCCGGCCCTGGCTGTACGACACCGTGCACGCCAGCACCACGGTGCTGCGCCCCGACGGCAGCTTCGGCTTCGCGACGCTCGCCAACACCACGCGCTTCGCCGACTTCTGCGCCACCGCCGAGGCGGCGCTCGACGCCGCGCGCCGCGCCGGGCAGGCCTTCGTGCCGTTGAACGACGACCTCGCGCTGATCCACTGCACCACGCTGCCGTGGCTGCACTTCACGCAGTTCTCGCACGCGCGGCAGGTGGGCGGCCGCGACAGCTGCCCCAAGCTCGCCTTCGGTCGCATCGACACCGGCGCCGACGGCATCGCCCGGTTGCCGCTGGCCATCGACGCGCACCACGCGCTGATGGACGGCCGGCACGTCGGCGAGTTCGTGCAGGGCTTCGAGGCGGCGATGCGCGCGCCGCAGGGCTGGATCGGCGGCGGCGCGCTGCCCGGCGAGGCCTGACCGGCGAACCGACCGACGTCCACGAGGCCCCGGTGGCGTTCACCGACGACGACCGCGCGGTCACCGGCGCCGCGCCAGGCCGGCCACGGCCACCAGGCCGAGCACCGCCAGCGCCGCGGTGGCCAGCCCCGTGACGCGCCAGCCGCCCGCGGCCACCGCCACCGCCGCCACCAGCGGCGGGCCGGCGAACTGCCCGGCCGCGCTCCACTGCTGCATGAAGCCCACGGTGCTGGCCACCGCGTGTTCGCCCGGCGCCACGCGCAGGGCCAGCGAGAACAGCGTGCCCGGGATCAGCCCGCCCACGGCGCTGAACAGCAGCACCGCGGCGTAGCGCAGCGTGGCGGCACCGGCGCCTTCGCCGGGCAGCGCAAAGGCCGTGGCTGCCGACGCCGCCATCGTCACGAAGCCCACCGTCAGCAGCACCGGGGCCGCGACGCCGCGCTGCAGCAGCCGGCCCGAGGCGACGTTGCCCACGATGTTGGCCGCCGCGGCTGCGGCCGTGAGCACCGCCGTCGCGCCCGGCGCGAAGCCGGCCTGCGCGTAGATGCTCGGCAGGAAGCCGATCACCGCCAGCCACTGCGACGAGTAGGCGCCGAAGGCCAGGCCCACGAGCCAGGGGCCGCCGTGCCGCAGCGTGTCGGCCAGCGGCGCCCGCCACGCGCGCCGCGGGCCCGGTGGCAGCGCCGGCACGCCGCGCCACAGGCCCAGCGCGGCCGCGGCCGTCAGCGCGGCCAGCACCAACCACCAGCCGCGCCAGCCCACGAGCGCCATCGCACCCGGCCCCAGCAGCAGCGCCAGCGCGGTGGCCAGCGGCATGTAGGCGCCCCACAGGCCCAGCCGCGAGGGCAGCTGCGCCGCCGGCACCAGCGCACGCAGCAGGCCCGGCGCCGGCAGCACCACGAGCAGGAAGCCCACGCCCTCCAGCACACGCAGCGCCAGCAGCAGCGTCGCGCCCGGGGCCAGCGCGCCTGCGGCGCTGGCCAGCGCCAGCAGCAGGAGCCCGGCGATGGCGCTGCGGCGGCCGCCCACGGTGTCGGCCAGCGCGCCCAGCGCCAATGCACCCAGCATGCCGGCGGCCTGCACCGCCGACAGCAGCACGCCGGCCGCGGTGAGCGTGAGGCCCAGCTCGGCCTGCAGCACGGCCAGCGCGGGCGCCAGCTTGCCCACGTGCAGCGCCGCCGCGACGCCGGCCACCAGCACCCAGGGCCAGGCGGCCGGCCGCGCCGGCGTCATCGGCGTTCGCGATCCTGGCGGGCCTGGGTGAGCAGCGCGTCGAGCGCCGCCTCGCTCAAGCCCTTCAAGGCACCGAAGTTGGCCTTGGACAGCGGGCTCTGCTCGAAGCTGCGCAGCAGCATCGCGCGCTGGCGGCGCGCCTCGGCCTCGGCGGCCTGCTCCGGCGTCATCGGCTCGCGCGGCGTGGCCTCGGGGCGCGGGCCGCGGTCGTCGCGCGGCGGGCGGTCGATGCGGTCAGGGCGGTCCGG
>JAIXTY010000276.1 GCA_027483705.1 Rubrivivax sp. | reverse complement strand
GACCGCTTCGTGCTGAGCAACGGCCACGGCTCGATGCTGCTGTACGCGCTGCTGCACCTCACGGGCTACGAGCTGCCGATGAGCGAGCTGCGTCGCTTCCGCCAGCTGCACAGCAAGACGCCCGGCCACCCCGAGGTGGACGTGACGCCTGGCGTCGAGACCACCACCGGCCCGCTGGGCCAGGGCCTGGCCAACGCCGTGGGCATGGCGCTGGCCGAGAAGCTGCTGGCCGCCGAGTTCAACCGCCCGGGCCACGAGGTCGTCGACCACCGCACCTGGGTGGCCGTGGGCGACGGCTGCCTGATGGAGGGCATCAGCCACGAGGCCATCGCGCTGGCCGCGGCCTGGAAGCTCAACAAGCTGGTGGCCGTGTACGACGACAACGGCATCAGCATCGACGGCAAGATCGAGCCCTGGTACCCCGACAACGCCGGCCTGCGCTTTGCGGCCATGGGCTGGAACGTCGTCGGCCCGGTCGACGGCCACGACGTGGCGGCCGTGGACGCCGCGCTGGCCCAGGCCCGCGCCAGCGACACCATGCCCACGCTCGTGATCTGCCGCACCACCATCGGCAAGGGCAGCCCCAACCGCGCCGGCAGCGCCAAGGCGCACGGCGAGGCGCTGGGCGCCGAGGAGATCAAGCTCACGCGCGCCGCCCTGGGCTGGGCGCACGAGCCCTTCGTCGTGCCCGAGGCGGCCTACGAGGCCTGGGACGCCAAGGCCGCCGGCGCCCGCGCCCACGGCGACTGGGCCGATCGCTTTGCGTCCTACTCCAGGGCCCACCCCGAGCTGGCGGCGCGGCTGGAGCGGCGCCTGGCGGGCGAGCTGCCGGCCGACTTTGCCGCGCGTGCGGCCGCGGCCATCGCCGCCGCCCACGACAAGGCCGAGGCCGTGGCCACGCGCAAGGCCAGCCAGAACGCGCTGGAGCTGTTCACTGCCGCGCTGCCCGAGCTGCTGGGCGGCAGTGCCGACCTCACCGGCAGCAACCTCACCAACACCAGCCACACGCCGGCGCTGCGCTTCGACGATCACGGCCATCCCAACGGCGGCCGCCACATCAACTACGGCGTGCGCGAGTTCGGCATGGCCGCGGTGATGAACGGCATCGCGCTGCACGGCGGCTTCATTCCCTACGGCGGCACCTTCCTCACCTTCAGCGACTACAGCCGCAACGCCATCCGCATGGCCGCGCTGATGAAGAAGCGCGTGGTGCACGTGTTCACGCACGACAGCATCGGCCTGGGCGAGGACGGCCCCACGCACCAGAGCGTGGAGCACGCGGCGAGCCTGCGGTTGATCCCCAACCTGGACGTCTGGCGCCCGGCCGACGGCGCCGAGACCACGGCCGCCTGGGCCATGGCGCTGGCCAACGCCACGCGGCCGACGGCGCTGCTGCTCAGCCGCCAGGCGCTGCCGCACCTGCCCAAGGCGAGCCTGGCGGACATCGCCAAGGGCGCCTACGTGCTGGCCGAGCCGGCCGAGGTGGGCCAGAAGAAGAAGCCGCAGGCCGTGATCCTGGCCAGCGGCTCCGAGGTGCAGCTGGCGCTCAAGGCGCAGGAGGCGCTGGCGCAATTGAAGATCGCCGTGCGCGTGGTGAGCGTGCCCAGCACCACGGTGTTCGACCGCCAGGCCGTGGCCTACCAGCGCAGCGTGCTGCCCGACGGCCTGCCGCGCATCGCGGTGGAGGCCGGCGTCACCGGCGGCTGGTGGAAGTACGGCTGCGCCGCGGTGGTGGGCATCGACACCTATGGCGAGAGCGCGCCGGCCGGCGCGTTGTTCAAGCACTTCAAGCTCACCGCCGAGAACCTGGTGGCGGTGGTGCGGACGGTGCTCAAGCGCTGAGCCTGCCAGGCTGCACGGCGCCATGCAGCGCACCGCCCTGTCGCTGAGCCTCCTCGCACTCGTGGCGGCCGCGCGGGCGGCTGCCCCGGCGCCGGGTGAGCCGACGACCTGGGCCGACCCGCAGCCGGCCGTTGTGACGTGCATCGCGCACGAGCGTGCCGGCAGCCCGCCCGACTTCCCCCGGCTGGCACGCGAGGCAGGCGTGCGTGGCCGCATCCTGGCAGTCCTGCACTTCCACGCGGCTGATCAGCCGCCGGTGGTCGAACTGCTGCACCGTCCCAGCGTTCATGTCCTGCGCGAGGCCGTCGAAGCCTGGGCTGACGGCCTGCGGCGCCCCTGCCATGTCGGTGCCCGGTACAGCACCGAGGTCCTGTTCGATTTCCGGTTCACCGGAGAAACGGCGCGGCTGCGGCCCGTGGCGCTGGCCGACCTGCTGGGGCTCGCGCGCCATCGCGAGCAACGCGTGCCAGCGGTGCCCGGTCCGGATGCACGCTGTCCGCTGAGCGTGCGCTGGCAGTATCTGCAGCCGTACCGCCCCAACCGAGTGTTCGTGCTCGGCCCGGCCGAGCCCGGGCACGTGCCCATCATCGAGCAGCTGGCGGCGCTGGAGCTGGCGCTCACCAAGGCGGCGGCTGACGCCGCCTGGGGCGACACCACGACCATCGAGATTCCCTGTCATCCATCCCAGAGCCCAACCAAGGAGTAAGACATGACCATCCGCATCGGCATCAACGGCTTCGG
>JAIXTY010000135.1 GCA_027483705.1 Rubrivivax sp. | reverse complement strand
GAAGCGCTGGCGCTGGGGGCCCACAAGACCCTGTCCAGTGTCGACAAGGCCGAGCTGAAGGCCGCCGCCGGCAGCCTGGACTTCCTGCTCATCACCGTGGGCGCCGCGTTGAACTGGGACGCGCTGATCGGCACGCTGGCGCCCAAGGGCCGCATGCACCTGGTGGGTGTCGTGACCGACGCGCTGAGCGTCAGAAGCGGCGGCCTGCTGAGCTGGCAGAAGGGTCTGTCCGCCTCGCCCACGCCGCCGCCCTCGGTGCTGGCGACGATGCTGGAGTTCTCGGCCCGGCACCGGATCCTGCCGCAGGTGGAGCGCTTCCCGATGAGCCGCGTCAACGACGCGCTGGACCACTTGCGCAGCGGCAAGGCGCGCTACCGCGTCGTGCTGGACGCAGACTTCTGAGGCGTCAGGTCGGCGCGACCGGCGCCTTGGGCTGGTGCTGCACCTGCTGCGGGTACGGGATGTCCACGCCCAGCTGCTTCAGCGTGCGCCACAGCGCCAGGTTCACGTCGGACCTCACGCCACCGCTGCCGTTCTCCGGGTCCATGATCCAGAAGAAGACGCTGAGCTCCAGACCGCTGTCGGCGAAGCGGCTCAGCTGTACCGACGGCCCCGGATCGCTCAGCACCCGCGGCACCTCGGTGACCGCTGCGGCCAGCGTGCGCATGACGTCGTCGACGTTGCAGTCGTACTCCACCTGCACCGTCGTGGACAGCAGCACGCGCGGGTCGGCCAGCGACGAGTTCTCGACGCGTTGCGTGATGAGCATCTCGTTGGGCACGATGGCTTCCTTGCCACCCAGCGACCGGATCACCGTGTAGCGCGTCTTGATGTCGGTCACACGGCCCTCGAAGCCGTCGACCTTGACCATGTCACCGATACGCAGGCTCCGCTCAGCCAGGATGACGAAGCCCGACACGTAGTTGGCCGCCAGCTTCTGCAGGCCGAAGCCGATGCCCACGCCCAACGCGCCACCGAGCACGCCCAGCGCCGTCAGGTCGATGCCCGCGGCCGACAGCGCGAACAGCAGGCCGACGAACAGCAGCAGCGCGCGGATGGTGTTCGCCGCGATCTTGCGCATGGACAGGTCCATGGACTCGCGCTGCAGCAGCCGCGCCTCGATGGCCGCCGAGATCCACAACGCCGCCACCAGCACCAGCGCCGCCGTCAGCCCGCCTTCAATCATGTTGCGCAGCGTCAGCTTGACGGTGCCGAACTTCCAGCCAATGTCGTCCAGCTCGTCCAGGATGACCGGCAGCAGGCCGGTGATCCACAGCACCGCACCCAGCCACATCAACCAGGAGCCGAGACGCTCCACCAGGCGGATGGGTGCCGAATCCGGCCAGGCCGCGCGCAGCACGCGGGCGATGACGCGGATGACGGCCAGGGACACCAGCACCGGCAGCGCCAGCTTGAACAGCGCCGGCGCCAGCCCCCACAGCGGCAGCAGGCGGCGCGAGCCGAAGGCCAGCGCCAGCGCCAGCAGCGGGAACAACGCGCCATCGATGACGCGCTCGCCGAACAGCACACTGTGCTCGCGCCGCATGGCGGCGCGCGAGGCGGCCCAGCTGAACAGGCCGGCCACCGCCAGGCAGCCCAGCAACAGCAGCCATTCGGCCAGCGCGTCGGCGCTGAACACGCGGCCCAGCAGGGCCTGCAACTCGTTCAGGCTCAGAGGTTGATGCATTGAGTTCATGTCAGAGGCCACCGCACACACGGTGCGGCGCCGATCATCGGAAGAAAGGATTACAGGTCGGCCAGCGCGCGCAGGTGCACGCCCACGCTGCGTGCCAGCGCGCCGAGGTGGTAGCCCCCCTCCAGCACCGACACGATACGGCCCTTGGCGTGGCGTGCGGCCACGTCCTTGAGCTTGAGCGTGATCCACTCGTAGTCCGCCTCCACGAGGCCCAGCTGGCCCAGGTCGTCCTCGCGGTGGGCATCGAAGCCGGCGGAGATGAAGATCATCTGCGGCTTGAAGCGCTCCAGCGCCGGCAGCCACATGGCCTCGACGATCTCGCGCACCTCGCCGCCGCGTGTGTACGCCGGCAGCGGCACGTTGACCATGTTGGTGCCCTTGGGCACGGCGCCGCTGTACGGGTACAGCGGGTGCTGGAAGAAGCTCACCATCAGCACGCGCTCGTCGCCGGCGATGATGTCCTCGGTGCCGTTGCCGTGGTGCACGTCGAAGTCGACGATGGCCACGCGTTCGAGGCCATGCACGTCGAGCGCATGGCGCGCCGCGACGGCGACGTTGTTGAAGAAGCAGAAGCCCATGGTCTCGTCACGCGTGGCGTGGTGGCCGGGCGGACGCACCGAGCAGAAGGCGTTGTGGGCCTTGCCGGCGATGACGGCGTCGGTGGCGGCCACCGCGGCCCCGGCGGCACGCAGCGCGGCGGCCAGCGTGCCAGGGGCGGCGACGGTGTCGGGGTCCAGCGCGCGCGGCTCGCCGTCGTCCTGCACCTGGCGCAGCCGCTCGGCGAGCTGGCTCACGTAGTTGCCGGCGTGGGCGCGGCCGAGTTGCTCCACCGTGGCCAGCGGGGCGTCGTGGTGGTCGAGGAAGAGGTCCAGGCCGGTGGCGCGCAGGTGGTCGCTGATGGCGTCCAGGCGCTGGGGGCATTCGGGATGCCCGGCGCCCATGTCATGGCCCCGGCAGGCGGGATGGCTGAAAAAAGCGGTGCTCATCGGCAAATCAGGGTCGGCCTGCTTCGGGTAAGGTCGCCGGCATGAACGCCCGGATCAACGCTACCCGCACTGCCCAGTTGTCTCGGCTGGTCGACCAGATTAGCACGATCGTCGTCGGCAAGCGCCCGCAGATCGAGGATGCGGTGGCCTGCCTGCTCGCCGGCGGCCACCTGCTGATCGAGGACGTGCCCGGTGTCGGCAAGACCACGCTGGCCCATGCACTGGCCGTCAGCCTGGGGCTGGACTTCCGGCGCGTGCAGTTCACGGCCGACCTGATGCCGTCCGATCTGATCGGCGTGAGCGTCTTCGAGCGCGCCAAGGAAAGCTTCGTCTTCCACCCCGGCCCGGTGTTCGCGCAGGTGCTGCTGGCCGACGAGATCAACCGCGCCGGCCCCAAGACGCAGAGCGCGCTGCTCGAGGCCATGGAAGAGCACCAGGTGACGGTGGACAACGAGACCCGTCCGCTGCCCGAGCCCTTCTTCGTGATCGCGACGCAGAACCCGTCCGACCAGCTCGGCACCTACCCGCTGCCCGAGAGCCAGCTCGACCGCTTTTTGTTGCGCATCACGCTCGGCTACCCCGACCGCGCGGCCGAGCGCGAGCTGCTCGCCGGCGGCGACCGGCGCCACGCCGCGATGCAGCTGCCCGCGGTGCTGCCGCCGGCCGATCTGCTGCTGGCCCAGCAGGAGGTGCTGGCCGTGCGCGCGGCGCCGCCGCTGCTGGACTACCTGCAGGCGCTGATCGCCGCCACGCGCAGCGGCGCCTGGTTCACGCAGGGCCTGAGCCCGCGCGCCGGCATCGCCGTGCTGCGCGTGGCCAAGGCGCGTGCGCTGATGGCCGGCCGCGACTACGTGGCGCCCGACGACCTGCAGGCCGTGCTGCCGCAGGCCATCGCCCACCGCCTGGTGCCGGTGGCCGGCGCCGGCCGCGGGCCGGTGGAGCAGGTGCGCGCCATGATCGAGGCCGTCCCCATCCCATGACGGCCGCGCAGCTGGCCGCGGCGCTGTCGCCCCGGCAGCGCTTCCGCATTTGGTGGCAAGCGCGGCTGCCGCTCACCGACACCTGGCGGCTGGGGCAGCGCAACGTCTACATCCTGCCCACGCGGGCCGGGCTGATGTTCGCGGTGACGATGGTGGTGATGCTGCTGGCCAGCATCAACTACCAGCTCAACCTGGGCTACGCGCTCACCTTCCTGCTCGCCGGTGCCGGCATCGTGAGCATGCACCTCACGCACGGCAACCTGCGCGGCCTGACGCTGCACCTGAAGCCCGTGCCCAGCGGCTTTGCGGGGCAGCCGGTGCAGCTGGAGGTGGTGCTCGGCAACCCAGGCCGCGAGCGCCACGGCCTGGCGCTGCGCTTCGACGACCGCGCCCGCCACGGCAGTCATCCGGCCTGGTGCGACGCGCCGGCGGGCGGCGAGGCGCGTGTGCACCTGAGCTTCGTGCCGCCGCACCGCGGCTGGCATGCGGTGCCGCCACTGGTGCTGGAGACGAACTACCCCTTCGGCCTGTTCCGCGCCTGGAGCGTGTGGCGCCCGGCCGGCCGCGTGCTGGCCTGGCCCACGCCCGAGGTGCCGGCACCGCCGCTGCCGGGCCACGGCGCCGCCGCCGGCGACGAGCGCGCGGCGCAGCGCCGCAGCGGCAGCGAGCTCGACGGCGTGCGGCCCTTCCGCCGCGGCGATTCGCTGCGCCAGGTGGCCTGGAAGAAGGTCGCGCAGACCGGCGAGCTGGTCAGCCGCGAAACGGCGGGCCTGGCCAGCCGCTCGCTGTGGCTCGACTGGGCCGAGACCGGCGCCGCCGGCACCGAGCCGCGCCTGGCGCGCCTGGCGGCCTGGGTGCTGCAGGCCGACCGCGACGGCATCGACTGCGGCCTGCGCCTGCCCGGCCGCGAACTGCCGCCACGCCAGGGCGACGCGCACCGCCGGGCCGCGCTGGACCTGCTGGCCGAATGGAGCGGCCCATGATCGCCAGCTCCACGCCGGGCACCAAGCCGGGCATCGACCGGCTGCAGACCTGGCGCCACCTGCCCCGGGACACCCGCGACACACTGTTCCAGCTGGCGGTGATCGCCTGGACCGTGGCGCCGCACCTGCTGCACCTGCCCTGGTGGTGCGGGCTGATGTCGATGGCCGTGCTGGCCTGGCGCGGCTGGCTCAGCCTGCGCGGTGGTGCGCTGCCCAGCCGCTGGCTGGTGGCCGGGTTGCTGCTGGTGGCCGCGGCGCTGACCTGGTGGCAGGAACGCACGCTGCTGGGCAAGGAGGCCGGCATCACGATGCTCGTGGTGCTGGTGTCTCTGAAGACGCTGGAGCTGCGCGCGCGGCGCGACGCGCTGGTGGTGTTCTTCCTCGGCTTCTTCCTGGTGCTGACGCACTTCCTGTACTCGCAGGCGCTGCTCACCGGCCTGTGGCTGCTGGGCGCGGTGTGGGGGCTGCTCACGGCCCTGGCGCTGGCGCACATGCCGGTGGGCCGGCCACCGCTGGCCCGCGCCGGCGCCGTGGCCACGCGCGCGGCGCTGCTGGGCGTGCCGGTGATGGTGGTGCTGTTCGTGCTGTTCCCGCGCATCGGGCCGCTGTGGGGCCTGCCGCAGGACGCCACCGGCCGCACCGGCTTGTCGGGCTCGCTGCGCCTGGGCGGCGTCGCGTCGATCGCCGAGGACGACTCGGTGGCGCTGCGCGTGCGCTTCGAGGGCCCGGCGCCACCGCAGGATCAGCTGTACTTCCGCGGCCCGGTGCTGTCCACCTTCGACGGCCGCGAATGGACGCGCCTGACGCCCACGTTCCCGGCCGCGCAGCGGCCGCGGCTGGACCTGCAGGTCGCCGGCCCGCCGCTGCGCTACGAGATGACGGTGGAGCCCAACCAGCTGCCGCTGCTGCCGATGCTCGAGATGACGCCCGACCTGCCCGGCGCCGCGCCCAGCATCCCGGGCTGGCTGGTGCTGCAGCGCGTCGACGGCCAGTGGCAGACCGACCGCCCGCTGGTCGAGCGCCAGCGCGTCACGGGCACGGCCTACCTGCAGCACCGCCACGGCCCGCGGCAAGACGTGCTGGGCCTGCGCGACCTGGTCGACCTGCCGCCCAACGCCAACCCGCGCACGCTGCAGTGGGCGGCGCAGCTGCGTGCGCAACCGGGCCTGCAGACCGCCGACGGCCTGCAGCTGGCCGAGGCCGTGCTGCGCCACATCCGCACCGCCGGCTTCACCTACACGCTGGAGCCGGGGGCCTACGCCGACAACGCCATCGACGAGTTCTGGTTCGACCGCAAGCTCGGCTTCTGCGAGCACTTCGCCAGCGCCTTCGTCGTGGTCATGCGCGCGATGGACGTGCCGGCGCGCATCGTCACCGGCTACCAGGGTGCCGACCCGGTGCTGCAGGACGGCTACCTGATCGTGCGCAACAGCAACGCCCACGCCTGGGCCGAGATCTGGGTGCCACAGCGCGGCTGGGTGCGCGTCGACCCGACGGCCGCGGTGGCCCCGGAGCGTGTGCGCCGCAGCGAACGCCTGGCGCCGCCGCCGGGGCTGGTGGCCGGCGCGGTGAACAGCCTGAACCCGGCGCTGGCCCAGCAGCTGCGCGCCGCCTGGGAGACGCTGAACAACCGCTGGAACCAGTGGGTGCTGAACTACTCGCGCGGCCAGCAGTTCGACCTGCTGCGCCGCCTGGGCGTGCAGAGCCCCGACTGGACCGACCTCGCCAGCAGCCTGGTGGCGCTGTTGTGCGCCGGCGCGCTGGCCGGTGCCGCCTGGGCCTGGTGGGACCGGCGCCGCCAGGACCCCTGGCAGCGCCTGCAGGCCCGCGTGCGCGAGCGCCTCGCGGCGCTGGGCGTGGCGGTGGAGCCGCACCACGGCCCGCGCGAGCGCGCACGCCGCGTGCGCCAGCAGCTGGGCGCCGGCGGCGAGCCGCTGGCCGCCACGCTGGACGCGCTCGACCAGGCGCGCTACGGCGCCGACGCCGCCCTGCCCCGCCCGGCGCTGCGGCGCTGGTGGCAGGACTTCGCGCGCCAGGCCCGCGCGCTGGCTTAGCGCGGCCTGCTCGGCGGGCTCAACTTCGGCCCGGCGCGGCCGAGAACACGGCGGGCTGCGTTGCCACGCCGGGTGGCAGGGCGGCCCAGTGTCCCGCCCGCCGCCCGCCTTGAAAGTCGCCGCCTCGCCCCCGCCCCCTGCCGATGTCGCCGCCCCCGTGCGGCGGCTGGTGCTGCTCGGCTTCACGCCGGCCGAGCGCCACCAGCTCGAGACCGTGTTCCGTCTGGCCGCATCGCGGCTGGCGCGCTACCGGCTGGTGGCCGATGCGGCCGACGCCGACGTGGCCGTCGCCGACGCGGACAACGCCACGGCCATGGACCAGCTGCATCGCCGCGGCCTGCCCGCGGTGCTGGTGGGCACGACCGAACACGCGGGCCCGGCGCGGCTGGCGCGCCCGATCAACGTCGCGCAGGTGGTGCGCTCGCTGGACCAGCTGGCCCGCCGCGCCGGGCCGCCGCCGCCGGTGCAGCGCGTGCTGGACGAGCTGGCCCACCTGGCCGGCGTGCCCCCGGTGCGCCCCCGGGCGCGGGTGCTGGTGGCCGTGGCCGAGCAGGCCGCCAACCGGCTGCTGCTGGCGCCGCTGCAGCAGGCCGGCTGCGAGGTGGTGCGCGCGCGCAGCGGCGCCGAGGCCATCGAGCGGGCGCGGGCCGGCGAGCTCGACCTCGTGGTCATCGACGCCGGCCTCGACGGCCTGGACGGCTACCACGCCTGCCGCACCATCAAGCGCCGCGCCGAGGCCGAGGGGCGCACGCCACCGCCCGTGGTGCTGATCAGCGCCGGGCCGCTGGCGGTGAACCGCGTGCGCGCCGAGATGGCCGGCGCCGACCGCCTGCTGGAGGCACCGCTCGACGGCGAGGCCCTGCTGGCGCTGCTGCCATCGGCCTGAGCGCGCAAGGGCCGCGCCGGCGGGCCTGCCGATAATGGCCGCATGGCCCGGCGCCCCGCTGCTGCATCCCCTCGACCCACGCTCCCACGCCGCCGCGGCCTGCAGGCCCTGCTGACGCTGGCCCTGGCGGCCGTGCTGCCCCCGGCTCAGGCCCAGGCCACCACCGGCACGGCGCGTGCCCGGCCGGCCGCGCCGCGGCCCCGCCGCAAGGGCGCCACGCCACCCGGGCCGCGCTACGCCG
>JAIXTY010000200.1 GCA_027483705.1 Rubrivivax sp. | reverse complement strand
GGGCCCACGGGCACTTCCAGGATGCGACCGGTCGTCTTGACGGTGTCGCCTTCGGAGATGTGCTCGTACTCACCCAGGATCACCGCGCCGACCGAGTCGCGCTCGAGGTTCAGCGCCAGGCCGTAGGTGGCCACGCCGGCGGCGGTGGGCGGGAACTCCAGCATTTCGCCGGCCATCACGTCCGACAGGCCGTGCACGCGCACGATGCCGTCGGTGACGGAGACCACCGTGCCCTGGTTCTTGATGTCCGCGCTGGCCGACAGGCCCTCGATGCGGCTCTTGATCAGCTCGGAGATTTCTGCGGGATTCAGGTTCATGGGGTTCTCCTTGAGTTCACGCGGCGAGCGTGAGCTTCATCTGTTCGAGGCGGGCCTTGACCGAGGTGTCCAGCACCTCGTCGCCCACGGTGACGCGGATGCCGCCGATGAGCTCGGGGCGCAGCTGCACGCTGGCGTTCAGGCGGCGGCCGAAGCGCTTCTCGAGCGAGGCCAGCACCTCGGGCAGCTGGCCGGGCTCGATCGGGAAGGCGCTCTCGACGAGCGCGTCCGACACGCCGCTGTTGGCGTTGACGAGCGTCGCGTACTGCGCGGCGATCTCGGGCAGCGCCGGCAGGCGGCCGTTCTCGAGCACCGCGCGCAGCAGGTTGCCCGCCTTCGGCGACAGCGACACGCCTTGCTGCAGCGCCACGCCGGCGATGACGTCGAAGACCTGGTCGGCCGACACCTTGGGGTTGTCGGCAAACTGCTTCAGCGCCGGGTCGGCGGCCAGCGAGGCCAGCGCAGCGACCTGGTCCTTCAGCGCAGCGGCATCGGAGCCGGCGGCCTTGAACAGGGCCTCGGCGTAGGGCCGTGCGAGGGTGGCGATCTCGGCCATGGCTGCGCTCCTCAGAGCTCGGTCTTCAGGCGCGACAGCAACTCGGCGTGCACGCCGGCGTTGACCTCGCGCTTGAGGATCGCTTCGGCGCCCTTGACGGCCAGGCCGGCGACCTGCTCGCGCAGCGTCTCGCGGGCCTTCACCGACTCCTGCTCGGCCTCGGCGCGGGCAGCGGCGATGATCTTCGCGGCCTCTTCCGAGGCGCGGCCCTTGGCCTCTTCGACCATCTGCTGCGCCAGGCGCTCGGCGTCGGCCAGCCGCTTGGCTGCGTCGTCGCGCGCGGCCGACAGCTGCTGCTCGACACGCGTGTTGGCCGCGGCCAGATCAGCCTTGGCCTTGTCGGCGGCCGAGAGACCTTCGGCGATCTTCTTCGCGCGCTCGTCCAGCGCCGCCGTGATCGGCGGCCAGATGAAGCGCATCGTGAACCAGACCAGGATCGCGAAGACGATCAGCTGGAAGATGAGTGTGGCGTTGATGCTCATGACATGCCTCGGTCGCAAACCTCACCAAGCGAACGCCGCGGAACCGGCTCTGCCGGGCCGCTGGCGTTGCCCCCTTGAGGGGGAGCGGCGCAAGCCGCTCCGGGGGTGGGCGGATTTACTTCGGCAGGTTGGCGATCTGGGCCAGGAACGGGTTGGCGGTGGCAAACCACAGCGCGATACCCGTGCCGATGATGAAGGCGGCGTCGATCAGGCCGGCCAGCAGGAACATCTTGGTCTGCAGTTCGCCCATCAGCTCGGGCTGGCGCGCGGCCGACTCAAGATACTTGGCGCCCATGATGCCGATGCCGATGCAGGCACCGATGGCGCCGAGACCGATGATCAGGCCGGCGGCCAGGGCGACAAAGCTGATGACTTCCATGTTGTGCTCCGAAGGTGGAAGGTTGGTTTGGAAAGGAAAGGGTCGAACGGGCAGCGCCAGGCCGGTTGCCCCGGCACTGCAGAGAGAAATCGGGGGTCAGTGGGCGTCGTGGGCCTGACCGACGTAGACCAGCGTGAGCATCATGAACACGAAGGCCTGCAGCGTGATGATCAGGATGTGGAAGATGGCCCAGATGGTGCCGGCGACGATGTGGCCGATGCCCAGGAAGATGCCGGTGGCCGACAGCGTGAACGCCCCGCCCATCAGCGCGATCAGGAAGAAGATCAGCTCGCCGGCGTACATGTTGCCGAACAGCCGCATGCCGTGGCTCAGCGTCTTGGCGAAGAACTCGATCAGCTGCATCAGCAGGTTCACCGGCCACAGCAGCGGGTGGGCACCAAACGGCGCCGTGATGAGCTCGTGCGCCCAGCCGCCGATGCCCTTGATCTTCATGTTGTAGAAGAGGCAGACGAGCAGCACGCCCAGGGCCAGACCCATGGTCACCGAGAGGTCGGCGGTGGGCACCACGCGCATGTAGTCCTTGAAGCCCAGCGCCGGGCCGACGCTGTGCCAGATGGCCGGGATCAGGTCGACCGGCAGCAGGTCCATCGCGTTCATCAGGAAGATCCAGACGAACACCGTCAGCGCCAGTGGGGCCACGAGCTTGCGGCTCTGCGCGTTGTGCACGATGCCCTTGGCCTGGCTCTCGACCATCTCGACGAGGATCTCCACCGCGGCCTGGAAGCGGCCCGGCACGCCGGCGGTGGCGTTCCTCGCGGCGCGCCACAGCAGCCAGCAGCCCAGCACGCCCAGCAGCAGCGACCAGAAGGCCGAGTCCAGGTTGAGCACGCTGAAGTCGGCGACCGCGGTCTGCTTGCCGGTCTGCAGGTGCCCGAGGTGGTGGCGGATGTACTCGCCCGCGGTGAGTTCCTGGCCTTGCGACGACATGACTTGACGAGTCCCTCTAGCTCTTCGCCGTAGCGTTTTGCGGCGATGGGCGCCACAGCAGCGCCCACCAGTAAACCTTCATGCACACCACCAAGCCGACCAGCAGGGCCGGCCAGCTCAGCGGCTGTACCACCTTCGGCGCCAGCGCGAGCAGGGCGATCGAGGCAGCGATCTTGACCATCTCCCACAACATGAAGCTGACGGCACTGGTGCCGGGCGACACGCTGCTGAGCCGGCTGGTCATGCCACGGGCCATCAGCGCCCCCGGCACCACCACCGTGACGGCGCCATACAGCACCGACCACGCCAGCTCGACCCTGCGCGTGAACAGCACTGCAAGCAGCGCCACCCCCACGCCCACCGCCAGCTGCACCATCAGCACCCGCCACGGCGACAGCGGTGGCTGCTTCAGGCGCAGGGCCGACGCTTCCTCTCGCGTCAGCGGCTTGAATGCTTCGCCGTCCGGTGCGCCTTCGGCGTCTTTCCAGGCGTCTTTCCGAAGGTCGTCCCAGGGGTCTTTCCGGTCTTGCGGAGAAGTTGCCATGGGCAAACCTGCGTTTTTGGGCAGCAAAGCCAATCGATTATACGAAGAAACCCGCGGTGCCCCAGAATGCCCCTGGATGCGTGAACTTCAGGCCGCCCTCAGGGTCGGACCTCAGGCTCGCGCCGTGGCGCCGGCCTGTCGCCGCCCAGCCGCCGATCCCGCAACCGCATGAAACTCCTCCGCGTCCTGTTCGCCCTGCTCCTGGCCGCCCCGGCCCTGCCAGCCCTCGCCCAGGGGGCCGCCGTCGTCACCACGCCCCAGGTGCGCGCCGAACTCGTGGCTCACGCGCCCGAGGGCCTGGCACCGGGCAAACCGGCCTGGCTGGGCCTGAAGATCGAGCACCAGCCGCACTGGCACACCTACTGGAAGAATCCCGGCGACTCCGGCCTGCCCACCACGTTCGCGTGGACGCTGCCGGCGGGCGTGACGGCCGGCGAGATCGACTGGCCCACGCCGAAGCGGCTGCCGATCGGCCCGCTGATGAATTTCGGCTACGAAGACACGCTGCTGCTGCCGGTGCCGGTCACCGTTCCGGCGGGCCTGGCTGGCGACACGCTCACCGTCAGGCTCCGGGCCGAGTGGCTGGTGTGCAAGGACGTGTGCATTCCCGAAAGCGGCGAGTTCGTGCTGACGCTGCCGGTGCAGGCCGCGACGGCCGGCCACGGCGCGCTGTTCGCGGCCGCCCGCGCCGCCCGCCCGCTCGACGTGGCCGGGGCCGAAGCGACCGCGGCCGTCGAGGGCGCCGATCTCGTCGTGCGCGTGGCGGGCCTCCCGGCGGCCTGGCAGGGCCGCGAGCTGGCCTTCCTGCCCGAGACACCCGGCGTCATCGTCAACGCGGCCAAGCCGCAGGCACGCTGGGACGGCGGCGCCTGGACGGCGCGTGTGCCCCTCGATCCGCAGCGTGCCGAGTCGCCCACCACGATGCCGGTGGTGCTCACCAGCGACGGCCAGGCCGCGGGCCTGCGCGTGGCGGCCCGGATGACCACGCCATGGCCGGCGCTAGCCGCCGCCCCGGCGCCGGCGCTGGGCAACGCCGAGATCACGTCGGCGCCGGCGGCGGCGCCGCCGGGCTTCTTCATCGCCGTGGCCTTCGCGCTGGTGGGCGGGCTGATCCTCAACCTGATGCCGTGTGTGTTCCCGGTGCTGTCGCTCAAGGTGCTGGGCTTCGCGCGCACCGGGGCCGACCGTCGCGCGCAGCTGGCCGGCGGCCTGGCCTACACAGCCGGCGTGGTGCTGAGCTTCGTGGCGCTGGCCGGCCTGCTGCTGGCGCTGCGCGCCGGCGGCGAGCAGCTGGGCTGGGGATTCCAGCTGCAGCACCCGGCGGTGGTGGCGGCGCTGGCGGCGCTGTTCACGCTGATCGGCCTCAACCTGGCCGGCGTGTTCGAGTTCGGCTCGGTGCTGCCGTCGTCGTGGGCGGGCGCGCAGGCGCGCCACCCGGTGGCCGACCACTTCCTCACCGGCGTGCTGGCCGTGGCCGTGGCCAGCCCCTGCACGGCGCCGTTCATGGGTGCCTCGCTGGGCGCGGCGATCACGATGCCGCCGGTGCAGGCGCTGGCGGTGTTCGCGGCGCTCGGCGTGGGCATGGCGCTGCCCTACCTGGCGGCCAGCGCCTGGCCGGCTCTGGCGCGTGCGCTGCCGCGGCCGGGCGTGTGGATGCAGCACTTCAAGATGCTGATGGCCTTTCCGATGTTCGCCACCGTCGTCTGGCTGGTGTGGGTGCTGGGCGTGCAGGTGGGCGTCGACGGCGCCGTGGCGCTGCTGGGCCTGCTCGTGGCGCTGGCCTTCGTGGCCTGGGCGCTGGGCTCGCCGACGCTGGGGCCCAAGGCGCGCGGTGGCTTCGGCACTGCGGCGGTGCTGCTGCTCGTGGCCGCGCTGGTGTGGGCGCTGCCGGCGCTGCGGCAGGACGCCGTGGCCGGCGGCCCGGCGCCCGCGGCGGCGGCCGGTGCCGACTGGCAGCCCTGGAGTGCCGAGCGCGTGGCGCAGGCGCGCGCCGAGGGCCGCACGGTCTTCGTGGACTTCACCGCCGCCTGGTGCGTGACCTGTCAGTTCAACAAGCGCACCACGCTGGCCTCGGCCGACGTGAAGGCGGCGTTTGCCGACAAGCAGGTGCTGCGCCTGCGCGCCGACTGGACCAAGCGCGACCCCGCCATCACCGAGCAGCTCACGCGCTACGGCCGCAGCGGCGTGCCGGTGTATGCCGTCTATACCCCGGGCGCGACAGGGCCACGCCTGTTGAGCGAGATTCTCAGCGTCGACGAGGTGCTCGGCGCGATCGGCGCCGGGCGCTGAGCGTTCCAACCGCCCGATCGCGCAGGAGTTCCCGATGCCCATGCTTGACCGCCGCACCCTGGTGGCCACGACGCTGGCCCTGGCGGCCACCGCCGCCGTCTCGCCCGCCTTCGCCCAGGCCACCGTGGGCCAGCCCGCGCCGGCCTTCACGGCCACCGACACCAGCGGCAAGACCGTCTCGCTGGCCGACTTCAAGGGCCGGCACGTCGTGCTCGAGTGGGTGAACCCCGGCTGCCCCTACGTCGTCAAGCACTACGGCAGCGGCAACATGCAGGGCACGCAGCGCGAGGCCACCGCCAAGGGCGTGGTCTGGCTCAGCGTCAACAGCACGGCCAACGACTCGCGCGACTACCGCGCCCCCGCCGACATGGCCGGCTGGATGCAGCAGCAGAAGGCCGCCGCCACCGCCACGCTGATGGACGCCGACGGCAAGGTCGGCCGCGCCTTCGGTGCCCGCACCACGCCGCACCTGTACGTCATCGATCCCGCCGGCAAGCTGGTGTATGCCGGCGCCATCGACAGCAAGCCCAGCAGCAGCGCCGCCGACATCGCCACCGCCACCAACCACGTCAAGGTGGCGCTGGCCGAGTCGCTGGCCGGCAAGCCGGTGAGCACCCCCGTCACGCGGCCCTATGGCTGCTCGGTGAAGTACTCGTCGATGTAGGCCCCGGGCGTCTTCAGGTCGGCTTCATCAGGCCGGCCGAGCATCCCTTCGCCGCCCCCTTGGCGGCAGACGGGATGTGCATGAAGACGCTTGATTTCCGGACGCTGCGGCGCTGCGCCGCCCCGCTGGCACTGGCCGCGACGGCGCTGCTGGGTGGCTGTGCCTCGATGGGCGTGCAGCCCTGGGAGCGCGACCTGCTCGCGCAGCCCGCCATGGCCCCCGAAGGCGTGCCGCTGCACGGCGACCTGGACGACCACGTCTACTTCAGCAAGGAAGCGGCCGCCGGCGGCCGCAGCTTCGGTGGCGGAGGCTGCGGATGCAACTGAGCCCCGGCAACACCACCGACTGGCGCGCCGCCCTGGCCGGCGCCACCGCCACGCTGCTGGCCCCGGGCGCGCAGGCCGCGGAAGCCGCCACGCCCTGGCTCGTCGACAGCGCCGTGCTCGTCTACAGCGAAGGCGGCGGCCGCGTGCGGGCGCTGGAGCCCGTGGTCAGCCTGAAGCGCACCGACGGCACCGGCGTCACCACCGGCTTGAAGGTCACGCTCGACAGCCTCACCGGCGCCTCGCCCAACGGTGCGGTGGCCCAGCCCGGCGCGCAGACCTTCACGACGCCCTCGGGCAAGGCCACCTGGACGGCCCAGCCCGGCCTGCGCCCGCTGGACCCGAGCTTCAAGGACACCCGCGTCGCGGTGGCGGCCAACCAGGAGCGCCCCTGGGGTGCCGACCAGCGCCTGAGCTACGGCGCGAACTTCTCGCACGAGTACGACTTCACCTCGCTGGGCGCCAACGTGTCGCTGGCGCGCGACTTCGACCGCAAGAACACCACGCTCAGCCTGGGCCTGGCGGCCGAGGCCGACCAGCTGCGCCCGGTGGGCGGCCAGCCCGTCGGCCTGAAGCCCGCGCTCGGCGCCGGCTCGGCCAAGGGCGGCAACGGCAACCGCCAGGTCTTCGACCTGCTGCTGGGCTGGACGCAGGTCGTCAACCGCCAGTGGCTGATGCAGCTGAACCTGGGCGTGGGCACGGGCAGCGGCGAGCACACCGACCCCTACAAGCTGCTGAGCGTCGTCGACGGCAGCACGGGCCTTGTCACCGGCTCGCGCTACGTGGCCGAGCAGCGCCCCGACAGCCGCAACCGCACCAGCCTGTTCTGGGCCCACAAGGTGAGCCTGGGGCCGGGTGTGCTCGACGCCTCGTACCGCTGGTACGGCGACAGCTGGGGCGTGCGCGCCAACACCATCGACCTGCGCTGGCGCCAGCCGCTGCCCGGCGGCGGCTTCGTGCAGCCGCGCTGGCGCCACCACGTGCAGCAGGCCGCCGACTTCTACCGCGGCTGGCTCGTCGAGGGCCGCGACTGGAACAGCACGACGCAGACCACCCCGCTCGGCGCCGCCTCGGCCGACGAGCGCCTGGGCGCCTTCTCGGCCGACACGGTGGGCGTGACGGTGGGCTGGCCGATGGCCCGTGACAACCTGCTGACGCTGCGCCTGGAAAGCTACCGCCAGCGCCAGGACACACCGGCCGGTGCGCCCGGCGCGCTGGCCTCGCTGCCGCTGACGCCCGACCTGAAGGCCACGATGCTGACGGTGGGCTGGTCGTTCCGCTGGTGAGCGCCGCGATCCTGGAGCCGCCGATGAGCGTGGCCGCCCCGGCGCCCGTGCTGCACGCCGCGCCGGGCGGCTGGCGCGGCGGCTTCGACGCGATGGCCAGCCCCTGCGAGCTGCTGGTCGAGGGCGTCGACGAGACCACGGCGCGCCGGCTCGTGGCCCTGGCCCAGGCCGAGGCGCTGCGCATCGAACGGCGCTTCAGCCGCTACCGCGACGACAGCGTCGTCGCGCGGCTGCACGCCGGCCGCGGCGGCTGGCAGTGGGTGGACGACGAGACCGCGCAGCTGCTGGATTTCGCCGGGCGCTGCCACGCGCTCAGCGAGGGCCTGTTCGACATCACCAGCGGCGTGCTGCGCCAGGCCTGGACGTTTTCGGGCCGCGGCGACGGCAGCGACCGCGTGCCCTCGGCCGCCGCCGTGGCGGCGCTGCGCGCCCGCGTGGGCTGGCATCGACTGCGCTGGCAGCGGCCGCGCCTGTGGCTGCCCGAGGGCATGGAGCTGGACTTCGGCGGCATCGGCAAGGAGTACGCGGTCGACCGCACGCTGGCGCTGCTGCGCGCCGAAACCGACGCGCCGATGCTCGTCAACTTCGGTGGCGACCTGGCCTGCTCGGGCCCGCGCCGCGACGGCAGCCCCTGGCAGGTGGGCATCGAGCAGCCCGGCACGCCCGAGGCGGCCGCTGTGCTGAACCTGAGCGCCGGCGCGCTGGCCACCAGCGGCGACGCGCGCCGCTTCGTCATGCACCAGGGCCGCCGCCTCGGCCATGTGCTCGACCCGCGCACCGGCTGGCCCGTCGAAGGCGCACCACGCTCGGTGACGGTGGCCGCAAACACCTGCGTCGAAGCCGGCATGCTGTCGACGATGGCCCTGCTGCGGGGCCCGGGCGCCGCCGCCTGGCTGCTGCAGCTGGGCGTGCCGCACGCGCTGATCGACGACCACGGCCACGTGCAGGCGCTCTTCGACCGCCGCGAGGGCCCACCCGCCAACGAGGACGCTTCATGAACACCCTGCTGAACCGCCGAACCCTGCTGGCTGCGCTGCCGTTGGCGCTGCTGCCGCTGCGCGGCCACGCGCTCGGCGCGGGCGACGCCGCGCCGACGCTCGAGCTCGAGGGCCTGGCCGGCCCGGTGAACCTGGCCGCGCTGCGCGGCCGTGTCGTGCTGCTGGACTTCTGGGCCTCGTGGTGCCCGCCGTGCCGGCAGTCGTTCCCGTGGATGGACCAGATGCTGGCGCGCCACGGCGCCGCCGGGCTGAGCGTGGTGGCCGTGAACCTCGACCGCCAGCGCAGCGCCGCCGACCAGTTCCTGCGCGCCGTGCCCTCGCACGCCACCATCGCGTTCGACCCGGCGGGCGACACGCCCAGGCGCTTCGGCGCCAAGGCCATGCCCACGAGCTTCATCATCGGCCGCGACGGCCGCGTGCGGCAGCAGCACGACGGCTTCCGCGACACCGACCAGGGGCCGCTGGAGGCGGCGCTGAAGCAGGCGCTGGCGGGCTGAGACCGAAGCGCCGTCAGGGCAGCCGCGCGTACTGCACGGCCAGCGCCAGCGCGGCGTCGAGCGCGGGGTCGCGGCCGGTTTCCTCGGCCACCAGCGCGGCCACGGCGGGCGCGGCCGCGGCGGCCTGCGCGGCATCCAGGAACAAGAGGCGCGAGCGCCGGGCCAGCACGTCGGCCGTGGTGCGCGCGAACTCGTGGCGCACCGCGAAGCGCACCATGGCCTCGCTCAGCACGCCCTGGCCGGTTTCGTGGTCGTGCGCCAGCCAGCGCGTGGCGCCGGGCAGCGCGTGCAGCGTGGCGGCCTCGGTGCCGTAGAGGTGCTCGCCCGGGGGCGCGGCCAGCGAGCGCGCCGGGTCGGCCGCCGTCGGCGTGCCCACGAGGCGCAGCGCGGTGGTGACGCCCGCAGCGCGCTGCGGCAGCAGGCCGGCGGCCATGCAGCGCGCCAGCACGTCCTCGGCCATCGAGCGGTAGGTGGTCCACTTGCCGCCCGTCACGCTGACGAGGCCCGAGCGCGACACCCACACCGTGTGCTCGCGCGAGATCGACTTGGTGTCGCCCTCGCTGCCGGCCGCGGGCCTGACGAGCGGCCGCAGCCCCACCCACACTGAGCGCACGTCGGCCGGCTGCGGTGCGCGCGCCAGGTAGCGGCCGGCCTCGCGCAGGATGAAGGCCACCTCGTCGGCGCGTGGCTCGGGCTCGGCCGGCGCGTCGGCGCGTGGCGTGTCGGTGGTGCCGAGAATCGTCTTGCCCAGCCAGGGCACGGCGAACAGCACGCGGCCGTCTCCGGTCTTCGGCACCAGCAGCGCGTGGTGCTGCATGCGGTGCTGCGTGCCGTGGCCGGGCAGGAAGGCGCGGTCGACGACGAGGTGCACGCCCTGGCTGGGCGCCACGCGCGGCGTGTGCGCCCGGGGCGGCTCGCCGGCGTCGTGGTCGAGCGCGGTGATGCCGTCGACCCACACGCCGGTGGCGTTGACGATGCAGCGCGCGGCCACCGCGTGTTCGGCGCCGGTCTCGGCGTCGCGCACCACCAGCCCACGCAACTGGCCGCGCTCACGCGTGAGGGCCACCACCGGCGCGTGGTTCAGCAGCAGCGCGCCGCGGTCGGCCGCGGTACGGGCCAGCAGCAGCGCCAGGCGGGCGTCGTCGAACTGGCCGTCCCAGTAGCGCACGCCGCCTTGCAGCGTGCCCACCGGGCCCTGCGTGCGCACGCCGGGCAGCAGGGCCTGGGCACGGCGCGCGTCCAGCCACTCGGTGCCGCCGAGCCCGCCGCTGCGGCTCATGCCCGCCAGCAGGTCATAGGCCTTCAGGCCGGCGCCGTAGAAGCCCTTCTCCCACCAGCGGTAGGCCGGCATCACGAAGGGCAGCGGCGCCGCCACGTGCGGCGCGTTGGCCAGCATCGCGCCGCGTTCGTGCAGCGCCTCGCGCACGAGGCCGATGTCGCCCTGCGCCAGGTAGCGCACGCCGCCGTGGGCCAGCTTGGTGGCGCGCGACGAGGTGCCCTGGGCAAAGTCGCCTGCCTCCAGCAGCACCACCGAAAAGCCGCGCGCCGCGGCGTCCAGCGCCACGCCCAGCCCGACCGAGCCGCCACCGATGACCGCCAGGTCCCACTCGCGCGCTGCCGCCAGGCGGGCCACGAGCCCGGCGCGGGGCTGGTGGGCCTGGCTCACGTGCAGCCGTGGGCGAAGTTCACCGGCGGGCCGGCCACCGGCGCGCGGGCCATCAGCACCCGGCCGGCCCAGGGCTGGGCGGCCCGCTCCTCGGCGGGGCGGTTGATGCTGGCGGTGGTGACGAAGAGCGTGCGCCCGTCGGCGCCGCCGAAACAGGGCATCGTGGGGCAGCGCACCGGCAGCGGCACGGTGGCCAGCAGCGTGCCGTCGGCGGCCAGGCGCACGAGGCGCTGGCCTTCCATCATCGCCACCCAGAGCGTGCCGTCGACGTCGATCGCGGCGCCGTCGGGGCGGCCGCCGTAGCCCTGCAGCCCGGCGCCGGGGGTCTTGGGTTCGAAGCGGTGCAGCAGGCGCGGCTGCACCAGGCGGTCGGTGCCGGCGTCCAGCCGGTGGGCCGTGATCTCGTGCGTGGGCGTGTCGGCGGTGAAGACGGTGCGGCCGTCGTTGCCGAAGGCCAGGCCGTTGCCGATGGTCAGGCCGCCGAGCATCGTCTCGAGCCGGCCGCCGGCCCAGCGGTACAGCGCCGCCGCGGGCTTGTCGCGCGGCTCGTAGATGGTGCTCACCCACAGGCGGCCCGCGGCGTCGGCCTTGCCGTCGTTGAAGCGCTCGGTGGCCGGGTCGTAGGGCGGCCCGGCCAGGCGGGTGGCCGAGCCGGTGGCGGGGTCGAAACGGAACAGGCCGTCGCGCCGCGCCATCAGCAGCGTGCCGCCGGGCTGCGGCGCGATGCAGCCGGGCTCGGTGGGCAGCGCCCAGTGGCGGTGCCTGGCATCGGCCGGCTGCCAGCGGTGCAGCGCGCGGCCGGGGATGTCCAGCCAGTACAGCGCCTGCTCGTCGGGGTGCCAGAACGGCGACTCGCCCAGCTGGCAGGGCTCGACCTCCGGCGGAAGCGGCAGCGGCTGCCAGTCCAGCTGCAGCTCCGGCGCGGTCATGCCGACGCCACCTCCAGCGTCATCCAGCCCTCGTGCGTGGCGCCGGGCGCCAGGTCGACGAGGCCGTGCGCCGCCGGCTCGGCCATGTGGATGGCGTTGCTGACGTGGCTGACCGGCTCCACGCACCAGTAGGGCTTGGTGGCCGGCGTGTAGACGACGAGGCGGCTGAACGACGAAGTGAGCTTCAGCGACAGGCGCTCGTCGCGCAGCCGCGCGGCGCCTTTCCAGCCGTCGAAGCAGTGGTCATAGGCGAGGTGCGCGACATCGCCGTCGATGCCGGCCTGCGGCACGTGGCGCACCGGCAGGCCGCTGGCGTCGGGCTCCCAGCGCCCGCTCACTTCGGCGTGCAGGCGGCTGCGCGTGCGCTTGGGGAAGTAGGGGTGCCAGCCCAGGCCCACGGGCTGCGGGCGGCTGTCGGTGTTGGTGACGGCCAGGCGCAGCGTGAGAGCGCTGGCGGTGAGTTCGACACGCTGGCGCGACTCGAAGGCGAAGGGCCAGTGCGCATCGGGCGTGTGCACGTACAGCAGCTCGGCCTCGCAGGCGCCCTGGCCCTGCGAGGACGACACCACCTGCCACGGCCGCATCCAGGCCACGCCGTGCACCGAGTGCGGGTTGTCGTCGAAGTTGGGCGCCGTGGTGTGGTCGGCCCCGTGCCAGCGGAAGCGGCGGTAGCCCAGGCGGTTGGAGTAGGGCACGAGCGGGTAGCTCGCGGCAGCGCGCGCGGCGACCAGCTCGGCGGGTTCGGTGCTGCGCATCACAGGCTGCTCGCCGTGCGCGTCGGTGAACCACAGGCCGGCGATGGCGCCGCCGAGATCGGGCCGCAGGGCCAGGCGCAGCGCGCCGGCGGTCAGGGTGAGGGCTGCTGTGATGATGGTCTCCGGGGGTGGCCGTGCACGGCGATCGTCCTGCTCGCGATGATGCCCGAGCGGGCTACAGCGTCCAGGGTGCCGACGACGGGGCGAACCCGTAGCGCGCCCGCGCCGCGGCCGGCAACGCGGCGTCCAGCACGCCGTCGTCGGCCAGCGCCTGCAGCGCGCGCAGCACGATGTGGCGCGGGCTGACCTCGAAGAAGTCGCGCACGGCCTCACGGCTGTCGCTGCGGCCGAAGCCGTCGGTGCCCAGCGTGGCGTAGCGGCGGCCGGCCGGCAGGTAGGCGCGCACCTGCTCGGGCACGGCGCGCACATAGTCGGTGGCGGCCACGATGGGGCCGGCGGTGGCCGCCAGCTGCGTGGTGATCCAGGGTTCGGTGGTCTGGCCGCCCAGCAGCCGCGTGCGCTCGGCCGCCATGCCCTCGCGCGCGAGCTCGCTCCACGAGGTGACGCTGGCCACCGTGGCGGCCACGCCCCAGTCGGCCGCCAGCCGCTGCGCCGCGGCCAGCGCCTCGTGCAGGATGGCGCCGCTGCCCAGCAGCACGCAGCGCGGTGCTGCCGCCGGCAGCGCGGCCACCTCGGGCAGCGCCGGCAGCACGTGCAGGCCGCGCAGCACGCCCTCGGCCGCGCCTTCCGGCATCGAGGGCTGCGCGTGGTTCTGGTTCATCACCGTGAGGTAGAAGAACACATCGTGCTGCTGCACCAGCATGCGATCGAGGCCGTGCTCGACGATGAGCGCCAGCTCGTACGCAAACGCCGGGTCCCAGGCGATGCAGTTGGGCACCGTGGCGGCCACCAGGTGGCTGGTGCCGTCCTGGTGCTGCAGGCCCTCGCCCGACAGCGTGGTGCGGCCCGAGGTGGCGCCCAGCAGGAAGCCGCGCGCGCGCTGGTCGGCGGCGGCCCAGATGAGATCGCCCACGCGCTGGAAGCCGAACATCGAGTAGTAGATGTAGAACGGCAGCATCGCCAGGCCGTGCGTGCTGTAGCTGGTGGCCGCGGCCGTCCACGAGGCCATCGCGCCGGCTTCGTTGATGCCTTCCTCGAGGATCTGGCCGTCACGGCTTTCGCGGTAGCTGCTCAGCGTGCCGGCGTCCTCGGGCTCGTACTGCTGGCCCTCGGGTGCGTAGATGCCGACCTGGCGGAAGAGCGAGGCCATGCCGAAGGTGCGCGCCTCGTCGGCCACGATGGGCACGATGCGCGGGCCCAGTTCGGGCTCCTTCAGCAGATTGCCGAGCAGCCGCACGAAGGCCATGGTCGTGCTCATGGTCTTGCCGTCGGCCTGCAGCGCAAAGGCCGCCACGCGCGCCGCGGGCGGCACCGGCAGCGGCGCGGCATCGCGCTGCCGCACGGGCAGCGGCCCGCCCAGCGCAGCGCGGCGTGCGTGCAGGTACTGCGCCTCGGCGCTGTCGGCGGCGGGCCGCACGAAGGCTTGTGCGCGTGCGGCCTCGTCGCTCATGGGCAGCTTGAAGCGCCGCGCGAAGGCCACGAGGTCGTCGCCGTCGAGCTTCTTCTGCTGGTGGGTGGTCATGCGGCCCTGGGCCGTCTGGCCCATGCCGTAGCCCTTCATGGTCTTGGCCAGGATGACCACCGGCGCGCCGCGGTGCTTCACGGCCGCGGCGTAGGCGGCGTGGATCTTCACGAGATCATGGCCGCCGCGGTGCAGGCGGTCGATCTCGTCGTCGGTCATCGCGCCGACCAGCGCGCGCAGCTCGGGGCTCTGGCCGAAGAACTTGTCGCGGTTGTAGGCACCGTCGTTGGCGCTGAAGGTCTGGAACTGGCCGTCGACCGTGCGCGCAAAGGCGCGCGCCAGGGCCTGCGTGGTGTCGCGCGCGAAGAGGGCGTCCCAGTCCGAGCCCCACACGAGCTTGATGACGTGCCAGCCGGCGCCGGCGAACAGCGTCTCGAGTTCGTCGACGATGCGGCCGTTGCCGCGCACCGGGCCATCGAGCCGCTGCAGGTTGCAGTTGACGACGAAGACGAGGTTGTCGAGCTTCTCGCGCGCGGCCAGGCTCAGGCCGGCCAGCGACTCGGGCTCGTCCATCTCGCCGTCGCCGAAGAAGCCCCACACCCTGCGGTCGGACGCCGGCTGCAGCCCGCGGTGCTCCAGATACCGCAGGAAGCGCGCCTGGTACACCGCCGAGATCGGCCCCAGGCCCATGCTGCCGGTGGGGAACTGCCAGAAGTCCGGCATCAGCCAGGGGTGCGGGTAGCTGGACAGGCCGCGCACCGCCTCGCCACGCGCGCGGGCGGCGGCGGCGTGCACCTCCTGCCGGTAGTGCGCGAGGTCGGTCTCGCTCAGCCGCCCCTCGACGAAGGCCCGCGCGTACACGCCGGGCGCGGAGTGCGGCTGGAAGTAGACGAGATCGCCACCGTGGCCCTGCGGCCCGGCACTGCGGGCGCGGAAGAAGTGGTTGAAGCCCACCTCGAACAGATCCGCTGCCGAGGCATAACTGCTGATGTGACCGCCCAGCTCGCCCTGCGCCGCGTTGGCGCGCACCACCATGGCCAGCGCGTTCCAGCGCATCAGCGCGGCCAGGCGCTGCTCGATCTCCAGGTCGCCCGGAAACGCCGCCTGCTCGTGCAGCGCGATGGTGTTGACGTAGGGCGTCTGCCGCGCCGGCTGCCAGGCCAGCGCGTGGCGCCGGGCTTCGTCCTGCAGCGCGCTCAGCACGAAGCGCGCGCGCTCGGGGCCGCCTTCGCGCACCAGCGTGGCCAGCGCGTCGAGCCACTCGCGGGTTTCGGCGGGGTCGCTGTCACCCGGAAAGCGGATGGCGTGCAGCAGCGCCTCGAACTCGGCGGTGCCCGGCGCGGGAAAGGCGGTCATGGCGGGGTCCTCACCAGCGGGTACCTGGGGCGTCGAGTTCGACCTTCAGGTAGTGCGCACCGGCGATGGGGTTGAAGTAGTACGGCGGGATCTCGACGAAGCCCAGCGACGCGTACAGCCCGCGCGCGGCCTCCATGTCGTCGAGCGTGTCCAGCAGCATGCAGCTGTGGCCGGCCTGCGTGGCCAGGTCCATCAGATGCTGCGCGAGCAGCCGGCCCAGGCCGAAGCGGCGGAAGGCACGCCGCACGAAGAGGCGCTTCATCTCGCAGGCATTGGCGTGGTCGGCCTCGGGCAGCGGGCGCATCGCCACGCAGCCGGCCGGCTCGCCGTCCACCAGCGCCAGCAGCAGCGCGCCGCCCGGCGCGGCGTACTCGCCGGGCAGCGTGGCGAGCTCGTGCTCGAAGTTCTGGAAGCACAGGTCGATGCCCAGCGAATCGGCGTACTCGCGGAACAGCGCGCGCACGGCCTCGATGTCGGCCGGCTCGGCGGCCGGCACGAGCTCGATGCGGGGTGTGGCGGGGCTCATGTCGGGGCTGGCGGCGGGGCTCACGGCGGGTTGGCGCCTCAGCCACCCAGCCGCGACACCCACCAGGCCAGGCCACCCGCGGCCAGCCCCAAGGCCAGCGCCAGCACGCGCTGCGCCGGGCCGTCGGCGCTGGCCGGCGTGCCGGGCGGCAGCAGCTTGTCGCCGCCGATCATCGGCTTGACCAGGTTGTTGCGCTTCAAGAGGTAGGCCACGATGGCCAGCACGTGCAGCACCACCAGGCTGATGATCAGCCACTGGCCCCAGGTCTTGTGCAGGCTGGTGGCTGCGAGGCCCGTCTCGGGGCTGACGTAGCGGTTGAGCGGGCCGATGAAGGCGATCTCGTCGTCGGAGATCAACCCCGTGCCCACCTGCGCCATCAGCACGCCCAGGATCGCGAACACGCTCAGCGCGCCGGTGGGGCTGTGGCCGACGTCGAGCTGCTCGTCCGGCCGGGCCTGGCCCTTCAGGTAGCGGATCAGCGTGCCCGGCGCGTAGACGAAGCGCACGAAGCGGCTCCAGTGGCCGCCCACGATGCCCCAGACGAGCCGGAAGACGATCAGCGCCAGCACGCAGAAGCCCAGCCGCGTGTGCCAGACCATGGCGCCGCCGCCGATCTTGGCGGTGACGACGCAGCCGATGACGGCCGCGGCGAGCAGCCAGTGGAAGAGGCGGGTGGGCAGATCCCACACGCGGGTGGGGCGGACGGCATCGAGGGAGTCGGGCACGGCAGGGCGGGTCAGGCGAGGCTTGGAATCGAACCATACCGCGGGCCGTCGATTCGCAGGCGGCGCGGGTAAACCCTGACACCTCCGACATCGATTTCCGGCACCCAGACTCAACCGGCGCGCCTCGATACACTCAGCGCCGGTTTTGTCTTCCACAACCGATCCCGGAGGATCCGAATGTCCCGTCTGATGCTCGTGTGTGCGGCCGTCGCCGGCCTGGCGACGGCGCTGCCCGCCGCTGCGCAGTTCCAGCGACCTGACGATGCGGTCAAGTACCGCAAGGCCGCCTTCCAGGTGATGGCCACCCACTTCGGCCGCATCGGCGCCATGGCCAACGGCCGCGTGCCGTTCAACGGCCCGGCCGCCGCGGCCAACGCCGACGTCGTGGCCTTCGTGGCGAACCTGCCGTTCGCCGGCTTCGTCGAAGGCACCTCGGGCACCGAGAAGGGCGCCCCGCTGGCCAAGGTGTGGACGGAGCGTGCGCAGTTCGACGCCCACGCGAAGAAGATGCAGGAAGAGGCTGCCAAGCTGGCCGCCGCCGCCAAGGCCAACAACCTCGACCAGCTCAAGGCCGCCTTCGGTGCCACCGCCGGCACCTGCAAGGCCTGCCACGACGACTTCCGCGTGCAGTAAGCCGCCCCCGGCACACGACCAGGCCCGCTTCAAGCGGGCCTTTTTGTTTTGCGGCGCGCTCAGCGTCCGTCCAGCGCCGCCCCCAGCCGCACCACCGCCAGATCGACGAAGGCGCGCAGCGCCGGCGACAGGCTCTTGTGCGACGGGAACACCGCGTGCACGTCCACCCGCCGCGTGGCCCAGCCCGGCAACACGGGCACGAGCTGGCCCGCGGCCACGGCCGGCGCAGCCACGAAGGCCGGCAGCGTGACGATGCCGGCACCGGTGGCCGCCAGCTCGCGCAGCAGCAGCGCGTCGTTGGCCGCCAGCCTGAAGCGCGCCGGCACGGCGTGCTCGCGGCCGTCGTCGTGCGACAGCTGCCAGCCGGTGTTGGAGGCAGCCGGCGCGTTGTCGATGAGCACGTGTCCTTCCAGGTCGTCCGGTAGCGCCGGCTTGCGGTGCTGTCGCAGGTAGCCCGGCGCCGCGTACAGCCGCGCCGTCGCACCGCCCAGGCGGCGCGACACCAGGCTCGAGTCGGGCAGCTCGCCGGCGCGGATGGCGAGGTCGAAGCCCTCCTCGAGCAGGTCGACCCGTCGGTTGGCGAGGTCGACGAACAGCTCCACCTCCGGGTGCAGCGCGGCGTACTCCGCCAGCATCGCCGGCAGCAGCGCCTGCCCGAGCACCACCGAGGCGCTCACGCGAAGCCGGCCTTGCGGCCGCGCGCGGAAACTGGCCACGGTGGCGGCGGCCAGATCGAGCTCCTGCAGCACGCGGCGGGCGTGCTCGTGGAAGCGCGCGCCGACGTCCGTGAGGCGCAGCCGCCGTGTGCTGCGCTCCAGCAGCCGCGCGCCCAGGCATTCCTCCAGCCGCGCCACGCGGTGGCTGACGCTGCTCTTGGGCCAGCCCAGCCGCTCGGCGGCGCGCGTGAAGCTGCCGCTGTCGGCCACTTGCGTGAAGGCCAGCACGTCGTTGAGGTCGCGGTTCGGTGCCAAGAGCGTGGGCATGGACAGTCGGCTCATTGTTCGTTTGGTTGGACAGTGTGTCTCTGCGAACGGGCTTGTTCAAGTGCTGGCACGCTCCGAGCATCCACGTTCGTTCGACCACCCGCACCCGATCCCATGCACCCCATCGATTCCCGTCCGCGCGACACCGTGGCCCGCTCCGTGGTGGCCGTCGACACGCTCGCGGAACGCCGCCTCGGCCCCAACCTCGTCACACGTGACGCGCAGCTCGGCGCCAACAGCCCGGACCTCGATCCGTTCCTGATGGTGTCGCTGTACGCGATGCGCGGCGCCACCTTCCCGCCGCACCCGCATGCCGGATTCATGGTGGCCACGTACATCCTGCCCGAGAGCGAAATCGGCTTCGTCAACCAGGACTCGATCGGCTCGAAGAACCGCATCGCGCCGGGCGCGCTGCACGTCACCGTGGCCGGCCGCGGCGTGCTGCACGAGGAGCAGCCCGAGGCCGAAGGCCGGCTGGCGCAGGGCTTCCAGATCTGGATCGACCTGCCCGAGGCGCAGCGCGAGCGCGCCCCCGAGGCGCTGCACCTGGGGGCTGATCAGGTGCCGCGGATCGCCTTGCCCGGCGCCGACGTGCGCGTGGTGCTGGGCCGCGTCGCGGACGTGGCCTCGCCGCTGCAGCTGCCCACGCCCACGTCGCTGCTCGACGTGACCATGGCGCCCCATGCGCGCTGCGAGCTGCCGCTGCCGGCGGCCGACCACGCCTTCGCCTTCATGCTGGGTGGCGCGCTCGACGCCGGCTGGCGCCGTGCCGAAGCCGGTCAGCTGCTGCGCACACGCCCCGATGGCGGGCTGCTCGCACTGGCCGCAGGCGCCGCGGGCGCGCGCTTCACGGTCTTTGCCGGCACGCCGCTGCCGCAGTCGCGCCTGATGCAGGGCCCGTTCGTGGCCAGCCACCCGCAGCAGCTGATGCGCTTTGCGACCGACCATGCCGCCGGCCGCTTCGGCACGTTGCAGCCCTTTGCCCGCACCTGAACCCACCGCCTGAGGAGCATCAAGCATGAGCAAGTCGACCACGCCGACCGATTTCCGCCACATGAAGCTCTTCGTCAACGGCGTGCTGCTGCACGTGGCCGTCGGCGGCCAGGGCCCGGCGCTCGTGCTGCTGCACGGCTGGCTCGGCAGCTCGTACAGCTGGCGCAAGGTGATGCCGGCGCTGGCCGAGCACTTCACGGTGATCGTGCCCGACGCTCGCGGCTACGGCGACAGCGCCAAGCCCGATGCCGGCTACGACGGCCTGACGCTCAAGGACGACATGCGCCAGCTGCTGCACACGCTCGGCCACCGCCAGGCCTTCGCGATGGGCCACGACATGGGCGCCCCGGTGGCGCTGCTGTACGCCGCGCACCACCCCGACGAGGTGCTGGGCGTCGGCTACTTCGACGAGCCGCTGCTCGGCTTCAACCTCGAGCGCTTCACCGCCTTCCGCGCCGACAACCCCTTCGTCTACTGGTGGTTCGCCTTCAACGCCACGCCGCACGTGGCGGCTATGCTCTGGGAAGGCAAGGAGGAGCGCATGGTGGACTACCTGCTGACCGCGATGGTGGCCGACCCGCGCAGCGTCAGCGCCGAAGACAAGGCCGAGATCGTGCGCGGCCTGCGCACGCCGGGCGGCCTGCACGGCTCTTTCGGCTGGTACCGCGACAGCCTGCACACCGCGCAGCAGACGGTCGACGCGCTCACGGGCCGTGTGCTCGGCGTGCCGCTGCTGGCGCTGAACGGCCAGTACGGCCACCCGGGCGTGCGCGAGCAGTTCGACGGCCTCGTGGCCACCGTGGAAGGCACGACGATTCCCTTTGCCGGCCACCTGATCGCCGAGGAGCAGCCGGCCGCCGTGGTGACCGAGATCGTGGCCTTCGGGCAGCGCCACGCGGGGCGGCTGGCCGCAGCCCCGGCGTGACAGGCTGGCGCCCGCCCAGGACGTGGCTGCCGCTGGTGGCCGCGCTGCTGGCCGGCTGCGCCACGCCGACCTTCGACAACGCGCCCCGCAACGTGCCGATCACGCCGGCCTTCGTGGCGCAGGCCGCGGCGCCGCGCGACATCGTCGGCCGCCACGTCATCGGGCTGTCGCTGTCGGGCGGCGGCTTGCGCGCTGCGGCCTTCGGGCTGGGCGTGATGCAGGCGCTGGCCAGCGAAGACGCACCCGCGGCCGATGTCTACGACGACCTCACCTTCATCTCCAGCGTTTCCGGCGGCTCGCTGGTGGCCGCCTACGTGGGCCTGCACGGCCGCGACGGCCTGCAGCACTTCCGCGAGCGCGTGCTGCTGCAGGATCTGGAGCGCGACATGCGGCTGGACTGGCTCTCGCCCTCCAACCTGCTGCGGCTGGTGGCTGGCGGCCTGAACGACCGCAGCAACCTGGCGCAGCGCCTGGACACCGAGGTGTTCCGCGGCGCCACCTTCGCCGACCTGTACCGGCGCAACAAGCCCGACGTGTGGATCAACGCCACCGACCTGTACCACCGCATTCCGTTCCCGTTCACGCCACACGCCTTTCTGGCGCTGTGCAGCGATCTCTCGGCGCTGCCGGTGTCCGAGGCCGTGGCGGCCTCGATGGCGGTGCCGCTGGTCTTTGCACCGGTGGTGCTGCGCACGCACCCCGAGGCATGTCTGACGCCGCTGTCGCCGCTGGCAGCACCGCTGCAGGGCACCGCCGGTGCCGCCACCGACACCGTGGCCTCGGTGGCGCAGGCCATCCGCGACTACCGCGACCCTGCGCGGGTGCGCTACCTGAAGCTCGCCGACGGCGGCCTGACCGACAACCAGGGCCTGGCCAGCATCCTGGTGGCGCGCGCGCTGTCGGGCACGCCCCACGGCCCGCTCACCGAGGCCGATGCGGTGCGGCTGCGGCGCATGTTGTTCCTCATCGTCGACGCCGGCCGCGCGCCGGCAGGCGACTGGGCGCTGCGGCCGCAGGGCCCGGGCGGGCTCGACGTGGGCATCGCGGCGGCCGACGCCGCCATCGACTCGGCCACGCGCCTGAGCGCGACGGCCTTCCGCGACATGGCGCGGCGCTGGCAGGAGGACATGGTGCGCTTCCGCTGCGGTCTGGACGAGGCCCGCGTGCGCGCGCTGCTGCCGGCCGGCGAGCGCTGGGCCTGCGACGACCTGCAGATCGTCGTCGAGACGATCAGCCCCGAGGCACTGGCGCCCGAGCGCGCCGCGCGGCTGCGGGCGATGCCGACGCGCCTGGCGCTGACGGCCGCACAGGTGGACGAGGCCACCGCGGCGGGCCGCGACGCGGCGCGCGCCAGCCCGGCCTTGCGCGCGCACATCGCGGCGCGGGCCACGCCGCGCTGACGCGGCCTACACGCCGCGCGCGCGGTCGGCGTGGAACTGCGCGCGCCAGGCCTCGAAGCGGCCCTGGTCGAGCGCCTCGCGCACCGCGCGCATCAGGTTCACGTAGTAGTGCAGGTTGTGGATCGTGGCCAGCATGGGCCCGAGCATCTCGCCGCAGCGGTCGAGGTGATGCAGGTAGGCGCGGCTGAAGCCGCCGTGCACGCTGCCGTCGGTGTCGGTCCAGCCCTGGCACGCGTGGCAGCGGCAGGTCTCGTCGATCGGGCGCTCGTCGGTCTTGTGGCGGGCGTTGCGGATCTTCAGGTCGCCGAAGCGCGTGAAGAGGTGGCCGTTGCGCGCGTTGCGCGTGGGCATGACGCAGTCGAACATGTCGATGCCCTGCGACACGCCTTCCACCAGGTCTTCGGGCGTGCCCACGCCCATCAGGTAGCGCGGCTTGTGAGCAGGCAGGAGGCGCGGCGTGTGCGCCATGATCTTCAGCATCTCGGCCTTGGGCTCGCCCACGCTCACGCCGCCGACGGCGTAACCGGGCAGATCCAGCTCCGCCATCGCCGCGGCGCTTTCGGCGCGCAGGTTCTCGTACATGCCGCCCTGCACGATGCCGAAGAGCGCGTTGGGGTTGGCCAGCCGCGTGAACTCGGCCTGCGAGCGGCGCGCCCAGCGCAGGCTGAGCTCCATCGAGCGCCGCGCCTCGGCCTCGGTGGTGAGCCGGCCGGCGGTCTCGTAGGGCGTGCACTCGTCGAACTGCATCACGATGTCGGAGTTCAGCATCGTCTGGATCTGCATGCTGATCTCGGGCGTGAGGAACAGGCGGTCGCCGTTGACGGGCGACGCGAACTTGACGCCCTCCTCGCTGATCTTGCGGCTCTTGCCGTCGGCGCCGGCCAGGCTCCAGACCTGGAAGCCGCCGCTGTCGGTGAGCATGGGCCGGCTCCAGCCCTCGAAGCGGTGCAGCCCGCCGAACTGGCGCACGACATCCAGCCCCGGCCGCATCCACAGGTGGAAGGTGTTGCCGAGGATGATCTCGGCGCCCATCTCGTGCAGGCTGCGGGGCATCACGCCCTTGACGGTGCCGTAGGTGCCGACGGGCATGAACACGGGCGTCTGCACGACGCCGTGGTTCAGCGTCAGCGTGCCGCGGCGCGCGAGGCCCTCGGTGCGGTGGATCTGGAACTGGAGCATGCGGCGATTGTTGCCGCAGCGGGCGGGCTCAGCGGCGCTCCAGCAGCATGCTGTCGCCGTAGCTGAAGAAGCGGTAGCGGCTCTCGATGGCGTGGCGGTACAGGGCCATCACGGGCGCGTGGCCGGCGAAGGCGCTCACCAGCATCATCAGCGTGCTCTTGGGCAGGTGGAAGTTGGTGATCAGCCGGTCGACGACGCGGAACTCGAAGCCCGGCGTGATGAAGATGTCGGTGTCGCCGGTGCAGGCCTGCAGCGTGCCACGGGCCGAAAGATGGGCCGCGCTCTCCAGCGAGCGCACGCTCGTCGTGCCCACCGCGACGACGCGGCCGCCGCGCGCCCGCGTGGCGGCGATGGCATCGACGGTGGCCTGCGGCACCTCGAACCACTCGCTGTGCATGCGGTGTTCGGCGATGCGCTCCACGCGCACCGGCTGGAAGGTGCCGGCGCCCACGTGCAGCGTGACGGCCGCGCGCTGCACGCCGCGTTCGGCCAGCGCGGCCAGCAGCGGCTCGTCGAAGTGCAGCGCGGCGGTGGGCGCGGCCACGGCGCCGGGGCGTGCGGCGAACACCGTCTGGTAGCGGCGCTCGTCGTCGGCGCTGTCGGCGTGCTCGATGTAGGGCGGCAGCGGCACGTGGCCGTGCTGCTCCAGCAGCGCCAGCGGCTCGGCCGGGAACTGCAGCACGAAGAGGGCCTCGTCGGGGCCGGCGCGGCCCAGCACCTGGGCGTCGAAGCCCTCGGCGCCGCCGAAGCGCACCAGGCTGCCGGCGCGCGGCGACTTGCTCGCGCGCAGGTGCGCGTGCACCACGTGGCCGGGCAGCACGCGCTCGACCAGCGCCTCGACGGCGCCGCCCGTGGGCTTTTCGCCGAAGAGCCGCGCCTTGATGACGCGCGTGTCGTTGAACACCAGCAGGTCGCCCGGCTGCAGCAGCGCGGGCAATTCGCGGAAGACGCGGTCCGCGGGCGCGGCCCCGGTGCCGTCGAGCAGCCGCGAGGCGCTGCGCTCGGCCGTGGGGTGCTGGGCGATGAGCTCGGGCGGCAGCTCGAAGTCGAAGTCGGCGAGCGTGAACTCGCGGCCGGGCGAGCCGGCAGGGGTGGGCGTGGGAGCGGACATGACCTGGGCTTGACCGGCCCTGGAAGCGCTGGCGGGCAGCGAGGCGAAAATTCTTCCATGCCCACCCGCCGCGCGCCAACCTCGGGGTCGATGCCCCCTGCACCGGCCGAGGGCAAGGCCGCCGCGGCCAAGCCGATGTCGGCGCCGCAGCGCGCACTGCGCAAGCTGGGCCTGGTGCGCGACATCGACCTGGCGCTGCACCTGCCGCTGCGCTACGAGGACGAGACGCGCCTCGTCACCATCGCCAGCCTGCACGACGGCGTCACCGGCCAGGTGCAGGGCACGGTGGTGGAGGGCCGCGTCGAGCAGCGCGCCCGCCGCCAGCTGCTGGTGCGCCTCTCCGACGGCAGCGGCGAGCTGGTGATGCGGCTCCTGCACTTCTACCCCGGCACGCAGAAGACGCTGGCCCCGGGCGCGCTGGTGCGCGTGCGCGGCGAGCTGCGCGCCGGCTTCTTCGGCCGCGAGATGGTGCACCCGGAGTTCCGCGCCGTTGCCACCGACACGCCCTTGCCCGCGGGCCTGACGCCGGTCTACCCCAGCAGCGCACAGCTGCCGCAGGCCTACCTGCGCAAGGTGGTGGCCTCGGCGCTGGCGCGCGCGCCGCTGCACGAGCTGCTGCCTGAGGGCACGGTGCCTGCAGGCCTGCCCAGCCTGCGCGAGGCGGTGGCTTTCCTGCACCAGCCGCCGCCGGGCACCGACCTGGGCGCGCTGGAAGGCCGCCGCCACCCGGCCTGGCAGCGGCTGAAGTTCGACGAGCTGCTGGCGCAGCAGCTGGCACAGGCGCAGGCCCGCGCCGAACGCGCGCGGCTGCGCGCCCCGCCGATGCCGGCGCGGCCCGGGGGTGTGGCCGAGCGGCTGCGCGCCGCGCTGCCGTTTGTGCTGACGCGTGCGCAGCAGCGCGTGGTGGCCGAGATCACCGCCGACCTGGCTCGCGCCACGCCGATGCACCGGCTGCTGCAGGGCGACGTCGGCTCGGGCAAGACGGTGGTGGCGGCGCTGGCAGCGGCCGCCGCCATCGACGCCGGCTGGCAATGCGCGCTGATGGCGCCCACCGAGATCCTGGCCGAGCAGCACTTCCGCAAGCTGGTGCAGTGGCTCACGCCGCTGGGCATCGGCATCGCCTGGCTCACCGGCAGCCGCAAGGGCCGCGAGCGCCGCGAGCAGCTGGCGGCGGTGGCCGACGGCCGCGCCGGCCTGGTGGTGGGCACGCACGCCGTCATCCAGCGCGAGGTGCAGTTCGCGCGGCTGGGCCTGGCGGTGGTGGACGAGCAGCACCGCTTCGGCGTGGCGCAGCGGCTGGCGCTGCGCGAGAAGCTGGCCGAGGGTGACGGCAGCGCACAGGGCCTGGAGCCACACCTCTTGATGATGAGCGCCACGCCCATCCCGCGCACCTTGGCGATGAGCCACTACGCCGACCTCGACCTCTCGACCATCGACGAGCTGCCGCCGGGCCGCACGCCCATCGTCACCAAGGTGTTCGAGGACGGCCGGCGCGCGCAGGTGCTGGCGCGCATCCGCGACGAGGTGGGCCAGGGCAAGCAGGTCTACTGGGTGTGCCCGCTGGTGGAGGAGAGCGAGCACGTCGACCTGCAGAACGCCACGGCCACGCACGCCGAGCTGAGCGCCTTGCTGCCGGGCACGATGGTGGGCCTGCTGCACGGCCGCATGACGCCGGCCGAGAAGGCGGCGGTGATGCAGCTGTTTGCGGCCGGTGAGATGAAGCTGCTGGTGGCCACCACCGTCATCGAGGTGGGCGTGGACGTGCCCAACGCCAGCCTGATGGTGATCGAGCACGCCGAGCGCTTCGGCCTGGCGCAGCTGCACCAGCTGCGCGGGCGCGTGGGCCGCGGTGCGGTGGCCAGCGTGTGCGTGCTGCTGTACACGGCGCCGCT
>JAIXTY010000231.1 GCA_027483705.1 Rubrivivax sp. | reverse complement strand
GGCGGTGCCGGCGGGGCCGCTGCCGGCCGGCCGCGAGCGGTTGCCGGACGCCGTGCGCGTGGTCGTCACGCTGGGAGGTCGCACGCTCACGCGCGACGTCGCTCTCGGGCCGGGGGGCTCATGAGCCGGCGGCACCGCACCCGCCGGCCCGCGGCGCAGCGCGGCATGGCGCTGCTGCTGGCGATGATCGTCGTCGCGCTGGTCACCGCGGCCGCCGCGGCGATGGTGTGGCAGCAGGAGCGCGCCGTGGCCATCGAGGGCGCCGAGCGGGCACGGGCGCAGAGCGCGTGGATCCTCAATGGCGCGCTCGACTGGGCGCGGCTGATCCTGCGCGAGGACGAGCGCAGCGCGCGCCGCCAGGGCAACCCGGTCGACTCGCTCGACGAGCCCTGGGCGCAGCCGCTGGCCGAGGCGCGGCTGTCGTCGTTCCTGGCCGCCGACCGCGACAACAACGCCGACAGCGGCCCCGAGGCCTTCATTTCCGGCGCCATCGAGGACGCGCAGTCGCGCCTGAACCTGCGCGGGCTGGTCGACGGCGCCGGGCAGGTCGACGCGCCCATGCAGGACGCCCTGGGCCGCCTGGTGGCGCTGGTGGGTGCCCCGGCCGACACGGTGCCGCGGATGGTCGAAGCCCTCAAGGGCTCGGCGCTGGCCGGCGGCGCGGCGCCGGCGGCCTCGGGCGTGCCGCTCGTGGCGCTGCGGCCGCTGCGCTGGCGCGAGCTGGCCTGGTTCGGCATCGACGCCGCCACGCTGGCGCGCCTGGCGCCCTACGCCGACCTGCTGCCGCAGCCCACGCCGGTGAACGTGAACACCGCCCCGCGCGAGGTGCTGGCGGCGGCCATCGAGCAGCTCGGCCCGGGCGGTGCCGAGCGAATCGTGCAGCAGCGGCAGCGCCAGCCCTTGCGCTCGCTGGCCGAGCTGCGGCCGCTGCTGCCGCCCGGTGTCGACCCGAACCCGCAGCGCCTGTCGGTGAGCACGCAGCACTTCTACGTCGCCGGGCGCCTGCGGCTGGAGGAGCGCGTGCTCGAGGAGCGATCGCTGCTGAGCCGCCGCGACGGCCGCGTCGAGGTGCTGCAGCGTGAGAAACGCAGCTTTGCACTGCCACCGCCCTGATGGCCTGCCCCGACGGCGCGGCGGGGTCGTGCCTCGCCGCCACAATAGCCGGCTGATCACGCCCCAACGACCGACTGATCCTCCCGCATGACGCTGCTCGTCGTCTCACTGCCTGCCCGTGAACGCCTGGCCGGCCGCGCCGACGATGGCGCGGCGGCGGACGCGGCGCGCCTGCCGGCCGAATGGCCCTTCGTGCTGGCCGACGACGCCGGGCTGGTTCTCCAGGCCGGGCGCGCCGCGGGCGCGCTGCTGCCCCGCGCCGACCGCCGCGTGCTGGTGCTGGCCGCCGCCGATGTGGCCTGGCACCGCATCGACGTGCCGAAGGCACCGCCGCCGCGGCTGCGCGCGGCGCTGGGCGGCGTGCTCGAAGAGGCGCTGCTCGACGACGCCGAGGCGCTGCACCTGGCGCTGGCCGAGGGCGTGGCGCCGGGCCGGCCGGGCTGGGTGGCCGTGACCGATGGCCCGCGCCTCGCAGCGGCGCTGGCCGTGCTCGAGGCCGGCGAGGCTGGCGGCCATCCGGTGGACCGTGTGGTTGCGGCGCTGGAGCCACTGGCCGACGGGCAGCCGCGGCAGGGCCATTTCCACGCCGGTGCCGACGAGGCCACGGCCGAGGGCCTGGCCGCGGTGCAGCTGGCGATGGCGGGGCCGGAGGGCGTCGTGCAGCTGCCGCTCGAGGGCGGGCTGGCGCGCAGCCTGGCCGGGCTGGACGCCGGCGGCGGGCCACCCACCGGCTGGACCGCCACGCCCGCGGTGGCGGCCCAGGCCGAGCGCTGGCTGGGTGCGCCGGTGCTGGTGCGCGCCGAGGCCGAGGCGCTGGTGGCGGTGGCCGAGCGCGGCAGCAACCTGCGGCAGTTCGCGCTGGCGCCCCGCCACCGCGGCACGCGGCTGCTGCGCGAGGGCTGGCGCGTGCTGGCCAGCCCCGGCTGGCGGCCGGTGCGCTGGGGCCTGGCGGCCCTGGTGGCGGTGCAGCTGGTGGGCCTGAACGCCCACGCCTGGCAGCAACGGCAGCAGATCGCCGCGCGCAAGGCCGAGATGGACACACTGCTGCGCCAGGCCCACCCGGGCGTGCGCGCCGTGCTCGACGCGCCGCTGCAGATGCAGCGCGAGACCGAGCTGCTGCGCGGCCGTGCCGGCCGCGCCGGCCCGGGCGACTTCGAGGCCCTGCTGGCCGCCGCCGCGGCGGCCTGGCCCGACGGCACGGCGCCGTCGATGTCGCTGCGCTTCGAGCCCGGCCGCCTGACCCTGGCCGTGCCCGGCTGGGGCGAGCCGCAGTTCCAGCAGTTCCAGCAGCGGCTGCGCGCCAGCGAGCACGGCGCCGAGTTCGCCGCCGGCCAGGTGAGCGTGGTGCCGCCGCCGCCGATGCGGAGGGTTGTCCCATGAGCGCGCCGGGCCGCTCCCAAGCGCTCATCCCGGAGTGCGCAGCACGGAGGGTCGTCCGATGAACGTGCCCGCCGCCTGGCGCGAACGAGCCACCGCCGCGTGGCGCGGGCTGGCTCCGCGCGAGCGCACGCTGGTCAGTGTGGCAGCCGCGCTGGTGGCCGTGGCGCTGCTGTGGCTGCTGGCCGTGCAGCCGGCCTGGCGCACGCTGGGCCGGGCCCCGGCGGAGCTGGACCGCCTGGACGCCGAATGGCAGGTGATGCAGCGCCTGGCCGCCGAGGCCCAGGCCCTGCGCGACGCCCCGCCGGTGCCGGTGGAGCAGGCGCAGGCGGCGCTGAAGGCCGCGAGCGAACGCCTGGGCCCGAAGGCCCAGCTCAGCCTCAACGGCGACCGTGTCGTCGTGCGCTTCGAGGCCATCGGCCCGAGCCAGCTGCGCGAGTGGCTCGCCGAGGCCCGGGCCGGCGCGCGCGCGCGGCCGGTCGCGGTGTCGCTGCAGCGCGGGGCTGAGGGCTTCAGCGGCACGCTGGAGCTGGCGCTCGAAGGAGCCCCGCGGTGAAGCTGAAGCGCCGCGGCACCCTGCTCGGCCGAGCGATGGCCGGCCCCGCGCGGCGGCCCCTGGCCGGCCGTGGTGCACGGGCACCGGCGCTGGCCGGCGTCGCGCTGGGCGCGCTGGTGGCCGTTGTCGTGCTGCCGCCGGCGGCGTGGCTGTCGCGCGGCGTGGCCTCGGCCAGCGGCGAGCACCTGCTGCTGGCCGACGCGCGCGGCACCGTGTGGTCGGGCAGCGCCGTGCTGGTGCTGGCCGGCGGCAGCGGCAGCCGCGACGCCATCGCGCTGCCGGGCCGCGTGCACTGGCGGCTGGGCCTGGACGGCCTGGCGCTGCGCCTGGTGCTGCGCCAGGACTGCTGCACCGAGCAGCCGCTGACGCTGCGCGTGCAGCCCGGCTTCGGCCGCCTGCGCGTGGAACTGCCGGCCCCCGACGCCCGGGCCGGCGGCACGCCCGAGATCGGACAGTGGCCGATGGAGGGCCTGGCCGGCCTGGGCACGCCCTGGAACACGCTGGCCCCGCGCGGCACGATGGCGCTGGCCAGCCCTGGCTTCACGGCCGAGTCGGCCCAGGGCCGCTGGCGCTTCAGCGGCCGCATCGACGTTGCACTGCGCGGCGCCGGCAGCCGCCTGGCCACGTTGCCCTCGCTGGGCGACTACCGCCTGAGCGTGCAGGCCCGCGACGACGGCGGCGCCGCGCTGCAGCTGAGCACCGACCAGGGCGCGCTGCAGCTCAGTGGCCAGGGCGAGTGGGCGCCGACGCTGCGCTTCCGCGGCCAGGCCAGTGCCGCGCCCGGCGCCGAGGCCGTGCTGTCCAACCTGCTGAACATCATCGGCCGCCGCCAGGGCGCGGTGAGCCTCATCTCGATCGGATGACCATGAAGCGACCGCCCTCCGGCATCTCCCCAGGCCTGCGCCCACAGCGGCTCGTGGCCCTGTTGCTGGCCGCCGCGCTGGCCTTGCCACCGGCCGCCTCGCCGCTGCACGCACAGACCATCAACCCGCGTTCGCGCGCGCCGGTGACGGTGAACTTCGTCAACGCCGACATCGAGGCGGTGAGCCGCGCCTTCGCCGCGATGATCGAGCGCAACATCGTCGTCGACCCGCGCGTGAAGGGCACGATCACCGTCTACAGCGAGCAGCCGCAGAGCATCCGCGACGCCTACAGCAGCTATGTCTCGGCGCTGCGCGGGCTGGGCTTCTCGGTGGTGGAAAGCGGCGGCCTGCTGAAGGTGGTGCCCGAGGCCGACGCCAAGCTGCAGGCCGGCACCGTGAGCGTGGGCGAGCCGCCGCTGCGCGGCGACCAGGTCATCACGCAGATCTTCCCGCTGCGCTACGAGAACCCCAACAACCTGGTGGCCGTGCTGCGGCCGCTGATCAGCGCCAACAACACCATCAACGCCGCGCCGGGCAGCAACGCGCTCGTCATCACCGACTACGCCGACAACCTGCGGCGGCTGTCGCAGATCGTCACCGCGCTCGACCAGCCCAGCGGCACCGACATCGAGATCGTGCCGCTGCAGCATGCCGTGGCGGCCGACCTCGCGCCGCTGGTGCAGCGCCTGGCCGACGGCGGCGCTGCCGGCGTGCCGGGTGTGCCCGGCGGTGGTGGCGGCGGGGCGGTGGCGGTGGTGGCCGACTCGCGCGCCAACGCGCTGATCATCCGCGCCGCCAACCCGGCACGTCTGGCCACGCTGCGCGCCACCATCGCGCGGCTCGACCGGCCCGGCGCCGGCGGCGGCGAGACCGGCGGCCTGTACGTGGTGCACCTGAAGAACGCCGACGCGACGCGGCTGGCGACGGTGATCCGCGCCGCATTCGCCGGGGGCAGCGGCAGCGGCGGTGGTGGCGGCGGCTCGCCCACGCCTGCGGCGGCGCCGGCCCCCAACACCGCCAACGCGCCGGGCGGCGTCTCGGCCCAGGCGGCGGCGCCGCTGTCGGGCGCGGCGCAGCCCAGCACCGGCGGCTTCGTGCAGGCCGACCCGGCGACCAACAGCCTCATCATCACCGCGCCCGAGCCGCTGTACCGCCAGGTGCGCTCGCTGGTCGACCAGCTCGATACGCGGCGCGCGCAGGTCTACATCGAGAGCATGATCGTCGAGGTCTCGCCCAGCGACAGCGCCGACTTCGGCTTCCAGTGGCAGGGCCTCCTGGGCAAGAGCGGCGACCGCTTCGGCGTCATCGCCGGCACCAACTTCAGCGGCAGCGGCCGGCCGAGCATCATCGACATCAACACCTCGGCGGCGCAGGGCCAGGTCAACGTCGGCCAGGGCCTGAACCTGGGCCTGCTGAGCGTGATCAACGGCGTCACCTCGCTGGCCGCGGTGGCGCGCATGCTGCAGTCGCAGAGCGACACCAACATCGTCAGCACCCCGAACCTGATCACGCTCGACAACGAGGAGGCCAAGATCGTCGTCGGCGAGAACGTGCCCTTCATCACCGGCCAGTTCACCGGCACCGGCGGCGGCGGCGGCACGACGAACCCGTTCCAGACCATCGAGCGCAAGGACGTCGGCATCACGCTGCGCATCAAGCCGCAGATCGGCGAGGGCGGCGCGGTGCGCATGCAGATCTTCCAGGAGCAGAGCAGCGTCAAGGAAACCACCGCGGCCGGCACCACCAACGCCGGCCCCAGCACCACCAAGCGCTCGATCGAGAACACGGTGGTGGTGGACGACGGCGCCATCCTCGTGCTGGGCGGCCTGATCGAGGACCGCTTCGTCACCACACGCAGCAAGGTGCCGCTGCTCGGCGACATCCCGCTGATCGGCGCGCTGTTCCGCAGCGAAAGCCGCGAGCGGCGGCGCACCAACCTGATGGTGTTCCTGCGGCCGGTGGTCGTGCGCGACGGCGACAGCGCCAGCCGCCTGAGCCTGGACCGCTACGACCAGATCCGCGCGCAGCAGCAGCGCGCGCAGCCGGCGTCGAGCGTGGTGATGCCGATCAACGAGTCGCCGGTGCTGCCCCCGCTGCGCCCCGAGCCGCCCAAGGCGCCGCGCAGCGAGCCGCGCGCCGAGACCGCGCCCTGAGCCCAGCCCTGCCCCGCGCCATGGCCCGCCACCCGCTGCCTTACGCCTTTGCCAAGGCCCACACGCTGCTGCTCGAGGACGACGGCACGCAGCTCGCGCTGTGGGCCGCCGAGACCACGCCGCTGCCGGCGCTGGCCGAGGTGACCCGCCACTACGACGTGCGCCGCTTCGAACGCGAACCCGCGGCCACGCTGGCGCAGCGCATCGCGGTCGTGTACGCCGGCGGCGAGAGCAGCGCCGCGGCCGTGATCGGCGAGGTGGAAAGCGGCGTCGACCTGAGCCGCATGATGCAGGACCTGCCCGCGGTGGAAGACCTGCTCGAGGCGGCCGACGACGCGCCGATCATCCGCATGCTCAACGCGCTGCTGACGCAGGCCGCGAAGGACGGCGCGAGCGACATCCACATCGAGCCCTACGAGCGCAGCAGCAGCGTGCGCTTCCGCGTCGACGGCACGCTGCGCGAGGTGGTGCAGCCCAACAAGGCGCTGCATGCGGCGCTCATCAGCCGCTTGAAGATCATGGCCGAGCTCGACATCGCC
>JAIXTY010000101.1 GCA_027483705.1 Rubrivivax sp. | reverse complement strand
GCCGTCACCACAATGTCGGCTGCCCGCTGGGTGAGCGTTCGAGCTCAGCTCGACGCGCTCGCCGCGCAGCCTGAAAAACGCGCCGAGGTGCTTGCCGAGCTGCGCGCTCTGCTGTCTGCTCCCCTGCCTGGCAAACGGACCGGCACACACGGATGACACCCAACGTTGCCACCTTGCCCGCAATCCCTGCGCGGCGTCGGCGCACTATTCCCGCCCAAAGGCCCTCATGTGAGGTGTTATGCGTGCATGGAACGTGGGGCCTTTTCAACCTGCCAAGCTCATAACTGCTTTGTTCGGTGATCTATGCGCAAGTGCCTAAAGTGCGGCCATGTCAGCAGTGCGATACCTGACCCTCAGGCATGCCCAAGTTGCGGCGCCGTGTATGCCAAGGTCGAAAGCGCGCAGCAGGCCAACACTGCCGCCGCCGCCAGAGAAGCCCGTGAGGCTCAACGGCGCCGCGACAGCCAGTTTGCAAAGCCCAGCGGGTTCAGCAGCGCCAAACCTCAATCGGCACAGGCAACGCCCTTTCTCAAGCGGCTGCGGGCTGAAAGCGCCTACCCGACCTTCAGAGCGCTGGTCGGCCTCTTTACTTGGCTCTTGGTGATCATCGCCGGCATCGCCGTTCTCGTCGCTTGGATAAGCGGGTCTGCTGCCGCGGCCATCGGCACTACCGCGGGCTCCTTGGTAGTGATCATCTTTGCACTGGCTGGGCGCGAGGTCGCGCTGATGTTGGCCGACCTAAGCGACGCCAGCATCCGTACGGCCGAACGTCAGGAGCGCGGAGACTCCCCCGACACGCGATAACTCGCTCGCTGAGCACCGCTTGCCAGTAGCCCGCCCCGTGCGGGCTTTTCTTCGCCCGAACGCCGGGCCAACCGGTCCGCGCCCCGGGCCGCCGGCAATCCCTGCCTCAAAACTTAGGCGTACCTATTGACGCCATAGTTAGGTCGGCCTTATTCTCGCCTCCGTACCCCTTGCCGGGGCCGGGAGCCGCCAAGTGCCGAAGATCAATCCGTACTACCTAACCCCTGAGGCCCAGGCCGCGCTGAAGCGCCGCGCGGCCGAGATCCGCGAAGAGCTGGCCTGGCGCCGCGCCATGCGCCAGGCGCGCGATGCCGTGGCCCAGACGCGGAGGCCGCTGCCGTGAGCGCCGGCACGTTCACCCGCGTCATCAGCAACGGCTCGGGCTACGTGGCGCCGCTGGCGGTGCTGTTCGAGCGCCTGGCCGTGCACACGCTTGACCCGAGCTTCGAGCTGCACGGCAACTTTGTCGGCCCGTGCCACGGGGCAGCGCCAGCCGGCTACGACCACAGCGCCCAGCCGCCGCGCCTGCAGTGGCTCGACACCGGCCCGCTGTACCCCGAGCACCCGCAGGCCCTGCAGTTCTGGGGCAACTTCCTGGACGTGTCGCACGTGTTCTGCGTGCACACCGATGACCCCGAGACCGTGAAAGCTCTCAGCGCGGCCATCCGGGCGAACCAGGCCACCCCCGCCTACGTGCGGGCGCAGATCGCTGTGCGGCAGCCGGCAAAGGCGGCTGCATGAACGCCAGCGCCTCCTGCCCAGCCACTAACTGGGGCACCGCCGAGCAGTGCATCGAGTGGGCCACCCGCGCCCGCCACCTCCGCCAGCGCGCCGCGGCCATCAAGGCCGGTGCACCTACCGCGCTGAACAGTGCGGCTCACGCGCATGCGCTGGCCCGTGGCCTGGAGGCGCGCGTGCGCATGGCCGCCGACGCCTTCATCGCCGAAGCCGCGCGCGCGGGCGGTGCCACATGAGCCGCCTCTCCATCGCCCTGCTCAGCTACCTGCTGATGGCTGAGGGCGTGCTCTGCCAGGTGCTCTACGTCTTCGTCGCATGCCCGCTGCGCGGCATCGCGATGTTGATGCAGGCCTGGACCCAGGCCTACACGCGCCGCGTCGAAGCCCTCGCACGCGCCGCCAACTACCCCACCCGGAGCTCCAAGCCATGAGCCACCGCGACTTCGTCGACACCATGCCCGTGCAGCTGTGCGAGACCGCTTCGCGCCACTGGGGCGGCACGGTTGAGCACACCGACCGCATCCTCAACCGCAGCCTCAGCCTGCTGCTGGCTGTGGCCATCGGCGCCGGCCTGGCCTGGTGGCTGTGGGAGTGGGCCGGCCAGTGCGCCGAGCTGCTCACCTGCGGCATGGCCCTCGTGCGCCCGCGCCCCAGCGGCAGCGCCGCGGCCACCAACGAGGAGCGGCTGCACATCGCCGTCAGCGACGCGCACAGGGCCGGCAAAGAAGCGGGCTACTGCGCTGGCTTCAAGGCCGGCGCGCGCTACGGCCGCGTGCTCCACATCGGCGCCGGCATGGTGCTTGGCGCGGCCCTGGTGGCCGTGATGCTGAAGCTGGGCCTCATCGTCGGAGCGGCTGCGTGAAGGCCGCCTGCGCCAAGGCGCCCGAGCCCACCACCGAGCAGCTCGAGCTGGCCCTCCGCCAGCTGTGGCGCCCGGGCTACCCGCGCACGCTGGCTGACGCGCTGGAGCACCCCACCTTCGGCCACTGCGTGCGCGGCCTGGCGCGCAACCTCGGCCGCGCCGCACCGCCGGCCGCCCCCGTGCACCGCCTGCCCACGCACCCCGTGCCCGCCACGCCGCAGCAGCCGCCCGCCCAGGCCCGCCAGCGGCGCCCTGGCGTGCCCTCTGACCGATCGCTCGCCGCCGGCGGCAGCCAGGCCGAGCTCGGCCGCTGGACGCGCAGCCGCGACCCCGGCTGGATCGACCGCAAGCGCGCCGCCGCGAACGACTTCGACGACTGACCACCCCGCCGCCACAGAAAGCCCGCCACCCATGCAGCCCACCATCCAGCCCGAGTACCAGCTGACGCCCCTGTCGCTGTTCAGCCCCAGCCCCACCAACCCGCGCAGCCGCATCAGCCAGGCCGAGATCGAGAGCCTGGCCGCCAGCATCGAGCCGCACGGCGTGGTGCAGCCGGTGCTGGCCCGGCCCCGCCCCGACGCGCAGCCCGGCGAGCCGCCGCTCGAGCTGGTGGCCGGCCACCGGCGCTGGACGGCCACCAGCTGGCTCGAGGAGCGCGGCCGCAACCCGCACCAGGGCTGCATCCCGGCGCTGCGCCGCGAGCTCACCGACGCGCAGGTGCTCGCCCTGCAGCTGATCGAGAACATCCAGCGCGAAGACCTGCACCCCCTCGACGAGGCCGCGCACTACCGCCGCATGCGCGACGCCACCACCGGCGCGCTCAGCGTGGAAGAGATCGCCGCGCTGGGCAAGGTGAGCGTGTCGCGCGTGTACGAGCGGCTGTCGCTGCTGAGCCTGGTGCCCGCCGCGCGCGAGGCCTTCCTGGCCGGCCAGCTGACGCTGAAGACCGCGCTACTGGTGGCCCGCATGCCCGCCGAGCAGCAGGCCGAGGTGACCGTGCACCTGGCCGACTGGGGCGGCGAGCCCATGACGCCGAAGGCCGCCGCCACCTTCATCCGCGAGCGCTACATGCTGCGCCTGGCGCAGGCCCCCTTCGACCCGGCCGACGCCACCCTGCTGCCCGCCGCCGGCGCCTGCGGTGCGTGCCCCAAGCGCACCGGCGCGAACCCGCAGCTCTTCGGCGACATCAGCGAAGCCGACACCTGCACCGACACCGTCTGCTTCGGCAACAAGAAGGCGGCGCAGCGCTCGCGCCTGGTCGACGAGCTGCGCGCCACCGGCTACCGCGTGCTGCAAGACGACGAGGCGCGCGACGTGTGCACGGCCGACGGCCGCGCGCTCAAGCCCACGCTGCTGAGCCTGGACGCCCAGGTGCCGCACCACCTGGGCGACAGCTCGCTCAAGGTGGCTGAGGTGCTGGACAAGGCCAAGGTGCCCACCCACGCGGTGCTGGCCATCGACCACCCCAGCGCCGCCACCGCGCCCGTGGTGGCCGTGGGCGTGCACGTGCTCGAGGGCGCGCTGCGCCGCATCAAGGCGCACCGCGAGCAGCTGGAGAAGCGCGCGGAGCGGGCGGCCAGGCCAGCGCCACCGGCACCTGCGCCCGCGCCTGCCGCTGACCCTGCAGCGGAGGCAGGCAGCTCGCTGGTTGCCGCATTTGAGGAGGGCATCGCGCAAGAGGCAGCGCGCCAAGACTTCGTGCGCGCGCTGCTCGACTTCAAGCCCGAGCCCACCTGGTACTTGCCCAAGAACGCCGCGCTGCTGGAGAGGATCACCAAGGAGCAGGAGAGTCGCGTCCTGCGCATCCTGGCTGCCGGAGAGGTGGGCGAGGCGATGCAAGGCGACGGCGCCGAAGGCCTGCCTCCCTACAAGCTGGCCCAGATGCTGTGCGTGCTGCTGAGCTGGGACGACGGCGCGATCACGCTGTCCGAGGCGGCTTACCTGGCCGGCGTGCCCCACCCGTTTCCGCGCCCAGCGCCTGACGCTCCCTTCGGCACGGGCGCGCGCACCTTCAGAGCCAAGCAGGAGTGGCTCTGGACCCTGGCCGACGAAGAGGCCGCGCGCATCGCCATGGTGCTGCTGGCCTCGCAAGAGCACCGCGGTGACTCACCGGTCGACCATTTCACCGAAGCCGTGCTCTGCGGAATGAACATCCCACTGCAGGGCCTGGTGGTCGAAGCTCAAAAGCTCGTCGCCGAGAGGATCCGCCTCGGCGCCGTCGAGCACGGCAAGCCTGCCGAGGCCAAGCCCAAGGCCGCCGCGAAGAAGCCCGCGAAGACCCCCGCGAAGCTGCCCTACCGCTACCGCAACCCCCTCACCGGCGAGACGTGGACGGGCCGCGGCCTGCAGCCCAAGTGGCTGAAGGTGGCCCTGGAGAACGGCGCCAAGCTGGCCGACTTCGACCTGCACGCCGGGGGTGGCCAGTGATGCGCCCCGTCCAGCAGCTGTGGCAGGCCGCGCGCGAACAGGTGCTGCCGGCCGACGCCAACCCCGAGCAGGAGCGCGACATCCGCCGCGTGTTCTTCATCGGCGTGCTCTGCCTGCACCAGACCCAGCAGGCCTTCCAGATGCTCGATGCCGCCGAACAGGAGCAGTTCAACAAGGCCTTGCAGCAGGAGCTGACGGTCTTCCGCGCCACCGTGGGCACCGAGCTCGAGGCGCGGGTCTGAGCGTCTGACTTCGATGTTCCCGAACTTCCACGATGCCGCAGAGACGCTCAAGCGTCTGCCGGCCCTGCTTCGCCCACCCACCCCACCGGAGCCGCTTATGCCCCCCGAGACCACCACGCCACCCACCCCGCCCCGCCAGTGGGCCATCGTCGAGCTGTTCGGCCACCAGCGCATCGCTGGCGAGCTGCTGGAGCAGAGCTTCGGCGGCGACACCTTCGCCCGCATCGACGTTCCCGAGGTGTCGTGGCCCGAGGAGGTGTGGGTCGCCGGCGAGCGCGCGGTGCAGACGCGCACGATCCCCGCCCACACCAAGCTGCTGGGCGCCAAGGCCATCTACGGCATCGAGATCGTCGACGAGCCCACCGCCGTGGCCGCCGCGCACGCCTTCAAGCGGGCGCCCATGCAGGTGTACTCGCTGCGCGAGGCCCTGGCCGGCCTCACCGACAACGAGCGCCGCCAGCTGCTGGCCGCGCCGCGCGGGGAGCCGTTCGGTGGGTGATTCCCACCGCGAAGACACCGGCCGCGGCTGGCCGTTTCCGGCCGCACAACAGGAGCGTTACTTGAAGCTGACCGACCTGCCCGCACTGGGCGCTGCACTCGCCGCTGGCATCTTTGCCGGCATCACCACCAAACCCGACGGCACGCACCACGCTGTGGCGCTGCTGGCTGACAAGCCCGACCAGCGCTTGCCCTGGCAGCACGCCATGGAGTGGGCCGCCGGCCTGCAGGCCGAGCTGCCCACCCGCCCGGTGGCTGCACTGCTGTTTGCCAACCTCAAGCCGCAGTTCGAGGAGGCGTGGCACTGGACCTCGGAAGCGGATGCCGACGATGGCTCGTACGCCTGGTACCAGTACTTCGACAACGGCTACCAGAACGACTTCCACAAGAGCTATGAGGGCCGCGCCCGAGCCGTCCGCTTGATTCAGCTCGAAGGTTAGTCCTTCGATCCTTCAACCCTACCGCGCGCACTCATGTCCACCACCGAAGCACCCATCACGCTCAAGCACATCAAGGCCGAGCACGCCCGCCTGGCACAGCTCATCGAGCAGCTGCAGGCGTCTGCAACCACCACCTATGGCATCCCCCAGGCTTTCATCGAGCTGGCCCCGGGCGAGCGCTACGCCGGCATCGTGCTCGACGACGTTGGCGAGCCGAAGCACCACCTGGTGCTGCTGCCCGGCGACGCCGAGAACATCAACTGGCCCGACGCCCTCGAGTGGGCCAAGAAGGCCGGCGGCGAGCTGCCCACGCGGCAGGAGCAGGCCCTGCTCTTCGCCAACCTCAAGGACGAGTTCCAGGCCACTTGGTACTGGTCGAGCCAGGAGCACCACTCCGAAGGCTCGTACGCCTGGACCCAGCGCTTCTACAACGGCTACCAGGACCACGGCCCCAAGAGCTATGAGGGCCGCGCCCGAGCCGTCCGCAGATTCCCCGTTTAGTCCTTCGGTCCTTTGACATGGCCCTCCACACCGACCTGCCGATCTACCGCACGGGCGTGCAGCTGCTCAGCCTGGCCCTCAAGGTGCAAGAGCAGATGCCGCGCAGCATGAAGCGCACGCTGGGCGAGAAGATCAACCAGCACTGCGTGGCCATGCTCGACCTGATGGCCCTGGCCAACGCCACCCAGCGTGGCCAGCGCGCCGCCTACATCGAGCAGCTCATGCAGCACCTGCGCGCAGCCACCGTGCTGCTGCGCGTGGGGCACGACGCGCGATGCATCGCCCACAGCTTGTGGGCCGACAGCGTGCAGCTGCTCGACAGCATTGGCCGGCAGGGCGGTGGATGGCTCAAGTCCACCTCGAACAAGGCGCCTGCAGCATGACGGTCAAGGCCCTCATGCCCGTGCGCAATCTGAATCTGGTCGTGCCGCTGGCCCAAGAGGCCACCGCCATGCGCACCACGGAGACCGCTGCCCCCGTGCAGGCCAGGTCCGGCGCAGTTGCCCCGCTGATCGGCGCAAGCCTTCGGCAGGGTGACGTTGACAGCACGACTGTGGCTCGTACGCCTGGAACCAGAACTTCAACAACGGCAACCAGAACAACAACCACAAGAGCTATGAGGGCCGCGCCCGAGCCGTCCGCAGATCCAGACTTGTTCCGCCAGCTCGTGGCCGCGTACCTCGACTGCCGCAAGCACAAGCGCACCAGCGCCAGTGCCCTGGCCTTCGAGGCGCGGCTCGAGCGCAACCTGTGCGAGCTGCACGACGAGCTGGCCGGGGGCACCTACCGCCCCGGCCCGTCCGTCTGCTTTGTCGTCACCCGCCCCAAGCTGCGCGAGGTGTGGGCCGCGCAGTTCCGCGACCGCATCGTCCATCACCTGCTCTACAACCGCATCGCGCCGCGCTTCCTGGCCAGCTTCGTGGCCGACAGCTGCGCGTGCATTCCGGGCCGCGGCACCCTGTACGCGGCCCAGCGCCTGGAGCACCAGGTGCGCAGCGTCACGGCCAACTGGAGCCGGCCCGCGCACTACCTGAAGTGCGACCTGGCCAACTTCTTCGTCAGCATCGACAAGCACGTGCTGCTGCAGCTGCTCGAGCGGCGCGTGCACGAGCCCTGGTGGCGCAGCCTCACGCACCAGGTGCTGATGCACGACCCGCGCGCCGACGTGGAGTGCCACGGCGCGGCCGCCCTGTTCGCCCGCGTGCCGCCGCACAAGAGCCTCTTCAACGCGCCGGCCGACACCGGCCTGCCCATCGGCAACCTCAGCAGCCAGTTCTTCGCCAACGTGCTGCTGGATGCGCTGGACCAGCGCGTGAAGCACCGCCTGCGCGCGCCGCACTACGTGCGCTACGTCGACGACTTCGTGCTGCTGCACCCCAGCCCGGGCTGGCTCAACCAGGCGCTGGCCGACCTGAGCGCCTGGCTGCCGGCGCAGCTGCACCTGCAGCTCAACCCGCGCAAGACCATCCTGCAGCCGGTGGCCCGCGGCGTGGACTTTGTTGGCCAGGCCATCAAGCCCTGGCGCCGCATCACCCGCCGCGGCACTGTGGCCAAGGTGCTGCAGCGCGTGGCCCAGGCGCCGGCTGAGCAGCTGCAGGCGTCTGTCAACAGCTACTTCGGCCTGCTGCGGCAGGCCACCCACGGCCACCACGATCGCGCGCGGCTGGCCAACGTGGCCCGCGATCGCGGGCACTGCGTCAATCGCGATCTCACAAAGGCATACCCATGAAGACCCGCCTGAAGAAAGCCGCGCACATCGTGCGCATCGACAGCGACAGCACCCACGCCTGGCAGGCCCGGGTGGCCGTCACCGGCAGCGTCAACGGCCTGAGCATGCTGTGCAGCGACGCCATCCACGGCGGCCCGACCAAGGCGCGCCTAGCCGCCCAGGCCGCGCTGCGGCTGCTGAAGCTGAAGGCGCTGGTGCTGGAGCGGCAGCGCGTGGCGCGGGGGCTGCAGGTGCGGCCGCTGATTGGCAAAGGAGTGCAGGCATGACTGACTCTTCTCTTTCGCCAATGGAGCAGCTGCTCGCCTTCTGCGACTGGGAGCGGCAGCACAACCCGCACCCGGAAGGCCGCGTGCACGTCGCGCAGTGGGCGTACAACGAGATCGTGCGGTTGAACGCCGACCTGGCTGTCCTCGACCCGCACCGCGACCACTGGGTCGCCATCGCCAAGGCCGCGGAGGCTGTCGCCGCCAGCCCCAACTGCGGGCCAGCCGAGGCTCGCGCGCTGTGCGATGCTCTGGACCGGCTGGTGGCGGCGAAGCTGGGCGAGCGGTCCGCACCCGCTGCGCAGGCCGAGCTGGTGGCGCAGCACGGCGCGGTGATCGTCAACGGCGCGCTGATGATGTGCGAGCAGTTCGACCGCGAGCCCTGCCCGCATCAGACCGAGCGCCGCTGTGCTGCGTGCCCTGGTCGCGCCCGCCCAACTGCTGCGCAGGCCGAGCAGCCGGCGCAGGGGCTGACAGATGAGCGAGCGCTTCTCGCCGCCGGCATTGATCACGTGCTCGCAACAAGTTCCGACGGCATCCACGCATTCGCCCCAGTGGAATTGCTGTACGGCATCCGTTCAGCCCTCGCGTCCGCGCCACGGGTGCCGAATGGGTGGTGGCTGGCGCCCGAGGAACTCACCGAAACGATGCGGCGCCAAGGCTTCGGCCCGACGTACGGCCGCGAAGGCGCGCGCGCCTTGTGGCGAGCCATGCGCGACGTCGCCCCGCAGCCAGAGGGAGGCGCGTAATGGCCGAGAACACCGCCATCGAGTGGGCCGACCACACCTTCAACCCGTGGGTGGGTTGCACCAAGGTCAGCCCGGGCTGCGACCACTGTTACGCCGAGAGCTGGGCCAAGCGCGCTGGCAAGGCAGCCGGCGTCACCTGGGGCGGCGAGCGCCGCCGCACGAGCGAGGCCAACTGGCGCAAGCCGCTGCAATGGAACGACCAGGCGCAACGCGAGGGCCGGCGGTTCCGGGTCTTCTGCGCCAGCCTGGCCGACGTGTTCGACAACCAGGTGCCGCCCGAGTGGCGTGAAGACCTGTTCGAGCTGATCCGCAAGACGCCGCACCTGGACTGGCTGCTGCTCACCAAGCGCATCGGCAACGCGGCCCAGATGATCGAGGCCGCGATCGCCAACTTCGACATCGGCTACGTGCCCGCCTACGCGGCCTGGCCGTGGCCCAACGTGTGGATCGGCGCCACCGTCACCGACCAGGCCGAGGCCGACCGCGACGTGCCGAAGCTGCTGGCCGTACCGGCGCGCGTGCGGTTCCTGAGCATCGAGCCGATGCTGGGCCCGATCGACTTGACGGGCATCGCCGTCGGTGGTGGCCACGGACACCACGAGTTCGATCCGATCATCACGGGCAACGTGCTGAAGCGCGCTGCCAGCGACGCTCCTCATGTTCACTGGGTGATCGTGGGCGGCGAGAGCGGCCCTGGCGCGCGGCCCATGCACCCCGACTGGGCCCGCAGCCTGCGCGACCAGTGCGCCGCAGCCGGCGTGCCGTTCCTGTTCAAGCAGTGGGGCGAGTGGGTGCAGTGGCAGCAGCACCCCGACCACCTGCCAACGAGCGGCCACGACAGTGGCGATCCGCTTGAGTTCGTCAAGACTGGCAAGAAGGCCGCCGGCCGCCAGCTCGACGGCCGCACGCACGACGAGTTCCCGGCATGAGCTGCCCCGCCTGCAACTGCCGCGAGGTCTACACCTTCGACGACGAAAACGAGCCCTGCGATGACCGCCTGCAGCGCTGCGCAGCCTGCGGTCACATCTTCGACCTCGACGATCACGCCGACGAGGAAGACGAGGTCAGCACCCCATGAAAGCCCTCAGCATCCGCCAGCCTTGGGCCTGGCTCGTCGTCAACGGCCACAAGCCCGTCGAGAACCGCACCTGGCCTACCAGCCACCGCGGCGATACGCTCATCCACGCGGCCCAGGCGTTCGACAGCG
>JAIXTY010000297.1 GCA_027483705.1 Rubrivivax sp. | reverse complement strand
GCACCCGGCCCGGCGCCGGGCGGCCGCCTCGCGCCGCTGGGCCCGGCCGCGGCGCTGCCCGCTGCAGCACCGGCGCGCAACTGGAACGACTTCAAGAAGGCCGCCGCCACGCGCATGGTGCAGGCCAGCCCCAAGGGCAGCTATCTCGGCAAGGTGCCGCGGATGCTGTTCGGCATCCCCATCCTTGAGATCGAGCTCAACGCCGACGGCAGCGTGCGCGATGTCAGCGTGCTGCGGCCACCGGCCAACGCCGAGGCAGCCGACACCGTGGCGCTGGCGGTCGAGGCCATCCGCCGCGGCGCGCCCTATGGCGACATCTCGCGCCTGCCCCGGCCCTGGAAGTGGACCGAGGTGTTCCTGTTCGACGGCGAGCGGCGCTTCAAGCCGCGCTCGCTGGACTGAAGGCCCGCACGAAGCGCCGCATGTTCTTCACCATCCCCACGCTGCTCACCTGGGCCCGCATCGCGGCCATTCCGCTGATCATCGGCGTGTACTGGCTCGACGCGCCGATGGCGACGAAGAACCTCGTCGCGACCTCGATGTTCGTGCTGTTCGCGGCGACCGACTGGCTCGACGGCTACCTCGCCCGCAAGCTGAACCAGACCTCGTCGTTCGGCGCCTTCCTCGACCCGGTGGCCGACAAGATCCTCGTCTGCGCGGCGCTGCTCGTGCTGCTGGAGCACGACCGCGTCAGCAGCCTGGTGGCGCTCATCATCATCGGCCGCGAGATCGCCATCAGCGCGCTGCGCGAGTGGATGGCGCAGATCGGCGCCACGCGCAGCGTGGCCGTGCACATGCTGGGCAAGATCAAGACCACGGTGCAGATGATCGCGATCCCGTTCCTGCTGTACGACGGCGGCCTCTTCGGCTTCATCGACACGCGGCTGTGGGGCACAGCGCTCATCTGGGCGGCGACGGTGCTCACGGTGTGGTCGATGGCCTACTACCTGCGCAAGGCGATCCCCGAGATCCGCGCCCGCGCGAAGTGAGCCCGCGGTGAGCGCCGGGCCGTCGGCCGCCCACGGCCACGACGCGCTGCTGCGCGCGATGCCGGCGGTGTTCGTGCTCATCTGGAGCACCGGCTTCGTGGTGGCGCGCTATGGCATGCCGCACGCGCCGCCGCTGGGTTTCCTGGCCGTGCGCTACGGGCTCAGCGTGCTGTGCTTCGGGGCCTGGATCGCGCTGGCCCGCGTGGCCTGGCCGCAGGGCCGCGCCCAGTGGCTGCACCTGGCTGTGACGGGTGTGCTGCTGCACGCCGGCTACCTGGGCGGCGTGTGGCTGGCGGTCAAGCTGGGCCTGGGCGCCGGGCTGGCGGCGCTGATCGTGGGCCTGCAGCCGGTGCTCACCGCGCTGTGGATCAACCACCAGCACGGGGCCGACCGCGTGAGCCTGCGGCAGTGGGGAGGCCTGGCGCTGGGGCTGGCCGGGCTGCTGCTCGTGGTGTGGCACAAGCTCGGGGTCGGCGAGGCGGCCTGGTTCAACGTCGGCTGCGCAGCGCTGGCGCTGGTGTCCATCACCGCCGGCACGCTGTACCAGAAGCGCTGGGTGCAGCCCTGCGACGTGCGCAGCGCCAACTGCGTGCAGCTGCTGGCCGCGCTGGCCGCGACGCTGCCGCTGGCGGTGCTGGAGGCCTTCACGCCGCTCGGCGGCTGGCACTGGCACCCCGAGCTCGCCGGCGCCATGGCCTGGAGCGTGCTGGCGCTCACGCTGGGCGGCAGCTCGCTGCTGTACCTGCTGATCCAGCGCGGCGCAGCGACGAAGGTGACGAGCCTGATGTACCTCGTGCCGCCCTGCACGGCGCTGCTGGCCTGGCTGCTGTTCGGCGAGTCGCTCGGGCCCGGCGTGCTGCTGGGCCTGGTGCTCAGCGCGGCCGGCGTCGCGCTGGTGGTGCGCTCGCCTGCGGCGCCGCCGGCGACGGCGGCGCGCTGAGCCAGGGCTCGCCCGCGAAGGCCGCCACCAGGTGCTGCTGCAGCAGCTGCACGCGCCGCGGCAGCACCAGGCCCGGCGGGCGCGGCGGCAGCACCAGGTGCACGTCGGCGTCGAGCATGGCCCAGCCGGGCAGCACCTGCACCAGTTCGCCGCGCGCCAGCGGGCCGGCCACGTCCCACAGGCTGCGCAGCATCAGCCCGCGGCCGGCCAGCGCCCAGTCGCGCACGACCTCGCCATGGTTGCTGGCCAGCGGGCCGCTCACACGCACGGCCACGGCCGGTGCGCCACGCCGCGCCAGCGGCGACAGCCGCCACACGGCGGCGGGCTCGTCGTTCTCGCGCACCACCAGGCAGTGGTGGGCCAGCAGCTCGTCAGGCGTCTGCGGCATGCCGTGGCGCTGCAGGTAGCCGGGCGCGGCGACGACGACGCGCCGGTTGCGCGCCAGCCGCCGCGTCACCCACGAGCCGCGTGTCGGCGTCCACAGCCACACCGCGGCATCGAAGCGGCCGGCGGCCAGGTCGGGCAGGTGATCGGCCAGCTGCAGATCGATGGCCAGGCCCGGGTGCGCGGCCTGCAGCGCGGCCAGCACCGGGGCCAGCCACACACGGCCAAAGCCCGGCGAGCTGGCCACGCGCAGGCGGCCGCGCGCGGTGTCGTGCGGGCCGTTGAGCGACCGGTCCAGCACCTCGTCGAGCCGCTCGAAGCCGGCGACGATGTCGCGCGCCTGCGCCAGCACGGCCTCGCCTTCGGCGGTGAACTGCAGCCGCCGCGTCGTGCGGTGCAGCAGCCGGGCGCCGAGCCGCGATTCGAGCGCCGCCAGCGCCTTGCTGACGCCCGGTGGCGCGCGGTCCAGCCGCCGCGCGGCCGCGGCGAGGCTGCCACCGGCGGCGATGTGCAGCAGCAGCTCGAGGTCGGCGCGCGAGAGGGCGGCGGGGGTCATCGCTGATTCATGCCAGCTGGGCAGCAATGGGATGCCGGATTGTGTCTTGATGCCCGGGCCCCCGGCGCCGACACTGCGGGCATGGCCGATGCCCTGTTCCCGGGATTCCGCATGCAGACGCTGGCGCCGGCCGGCGTGCCGCTGGCGGTGCGCACCGGCGGCGAGGGCCCGCCGCTGCTGCTGCTGCATGGCCACCCGCAGACCCACGCGATGTGGCACCGCGTCGCGCCGGCCCTGGCCCGCCGCTTCACGCTGGTGCTGCCCGACCTGCGTGGCTACGGCCGCAGCGCCCGCGTCGCCGCGCCCGACGGCCGCAGCGAGCCCGCGGCCTACACGCGCCGGGTGCAGGCGGCCGAGCTGCACGCGCTGATGCGCTCGCTGGGCTATGCGCGCTTTGGCGTGCTGGCGCACGACCGCGGCGCGCGCACGGCGCACCGGCTGGCGCTGGACTACCCCGCGGCCGTGTCGCGCCTGCTGCTGCTCGACGTGGCGCCCACGCTCGCCATGTACGAGCACACGGGTGATGCCTTTGCGCGCGCCTACTGGCACTGGTTCTTCCTGATCCAGCCGCCGCCGCTGCCCGAGCGCCTGATCGAGGCCGATCCCGCGGCCTACCTGCGCGACGTGATGGGCCGCCGCCACGCCGGCCTGGCCGCCTTCGACCCCGCCGCCTGGGCCGACTACGAAACCGCCATCCGCCGCCCCGGCAGCGCGCAGGCGATCTGCGACGACTACCGCGCCGCCGCCGGCATCGACCTCGAGCACGACCGTGCCAGCCGCGCCGCCGGCCAGCGCATCGCCGCGCCGCTGCGGGTGTGTTGGGGGCTGCACGGCGCCGTCGGCCGCTGCTTCGACGTGCAGGCCCTGTGGCGCGACGCCGTCGCCCCCGGCACACCCCTCGACGGCCGCGCCATGCCCTGCGGCCACTACATCGCCGAAGAGCAGCCCGAGGCGCTGCTCGACGAGGCCCTCGACTTCTTCAACACCGAACCGGACACCCAGCCATGACGCCCATGACCCGCCCCCATCGCATCGCCGTGCTCGCCGGCGACGGCATCGGCAAGGAAGTGATGCCCGAAGGCCTGCGCGTGCTCGACGCCGCGGCGCGGCGCTTCGGCATCGCACTGCAGATCGAGAGCTTCGACTTCGCCAGCTGCGACTACTTCGCGAAGCACGGCCAGATGATGCCGGCCGACTGGAAGGATCAACTCGCCGGCTTCGACGCCATCTTCTACGGCGCCGTGGGCTGGCCGGCCACGGTGCCGGACCACATCTCGCTGTGGGGCAGCCTGCTGAAGATGCGGCGCGAGTTCGACCAGTACGTCAACCTGCGGCCGGCGCGGCTGATGCCGGGCATCCACTCGCCGCTGGTCGACCGCGCCGGCCGGCCGCTGGCGCCCGGTGCCATCGACATGTGGATCGTGCGCGAGAACACCGAGGGTGAATACAGCAGCGTCGGCGGGCGCATGTTCGAGGGCACCGAGCGCGAGGTGGTGATCCAGGAGACGGTGATGTCGCGCCACGGTGTCGACCGCGTTCTCAAGTTCGCCTTCGAGCTGGCGGCGTCGCGGCCGCGGAGGAAGCTCACCAGCGCCACCAAGAGCAACGGCATCGCCCTCACCATGCCCTACTGGGACGAGCGCGTGAAGGCCATGGCCGCGCAGTACCCGCAGGTGGCGGTGGACCAGTTCCACATCGACATCCTCACCGCGCACTTCGTGCAGCGGCCGCAGCAGTTCGACGTGGTCGTGGCGAGCAACCTCTTCGGCGACATCCTGTCCGACCTCGGCCCCGCGTGCACCGGCACCATCGGCATCGCGCCCTCGGCCAACCTGAACCCCACGCGTGAGTGGCCGAGCCTCTTCGAACCGGTGCACGGTTCGGCGCCCGACATTGCGGGGCAGGGCATCGCCAACCCGATCGGCCAAGTGTGGAGCGCGGCGCTGATGCTCGACTTCCTCGGCCACCGCGATGCGCACGACGCCGTGCTCGCCGCCATCGAGGCGCTGCTGGCCGACGCCGCGGCGCCGCGCACGCGCGACATCGGCGGCCAGGCCGGCACCGCCGACGTCGGCCGCGCGATCGCCGAGCAATTGGGCCGCGTGCGTGGCGAACGGCTGAATGGTTGAACGGCCATCGGGTGGGCGCATGCATTGCGCCGCCCATGGTTGCACCTAGAATCCCGCCCCTGCTTGACACTGCTTCGACGCGGGCGATGTAATGCCCGCGGACGGGGACACCGCGGCCGGCGAGGGACGGCGCGGTTGCTACGAGAACCACCTCCTGAAGGGGATCCGCGACGTGAACAAGAGTGAACTGATCGAACACATCGCCACGCAGGCCGACATTTCCAAGGCTGCGGCGGCGCGGTCCCTCGAGGCGCTGATCGGTGCCGTCAAGACCACGCTCAAGAAGGGCGGCAACGTCACCATCACCGGCTTCGGCACCTTCACGGCGCCCAAGCGTGCGGCCCGCACCGGCCGCAACCCGCGCACCGGCGCCACCATCAAGATCAAGGCCGCCAAGGTGCCGAAGTTCCGCCCCGGCAAGGGCCTGCGCGACTCGCTCTGACCCACCGCCCCCGGGCGCACCCGGGTGCTTAGCTCAGCCGGTAGAGCGGCGCCCTTACAAGGCGTAGGTCGGCGGTTCGAACCCGTCAGCACCCACCATCGCGCCCCGTCGCCAGGGCCCTGAGCAGGGCCTTGGACCCCGGCCCGTAGAATCCGCCGCCGCCCGTGCAGGCGGCGTTGCCACGCGCCCGTCATGCCACCGGCGCAGTCCCAGGCCCGAGGTCCCGATCCATGTTCGATTTTGTCCGCGACAACACCCGCATCGTGCTGGGTGCGCTGCTGCTGCTGATCATCCCGTCCTTCGTCTTCTTCGGTGTCGAGGGCTACACGCAGTTCCGTGACGGCAGCAATGCCAGCGTCGCCTCGGTCGACGGGCGCTCGATCACGCGCGCCGAGTGGGAACGCGCGCACCAGCGCGCCATCGACCGCCTGCGCCGCGAGAACCCCGAGGCCGCCGCCAACGCCGAGAGCGACAACGCGCGCCGCGACACGCTGGACGCGCTGCTGCGCGAGCGCGTTCTCGATGCCGCCGGCCGCGCCCTGCACCTGGCGCCCGCCGACGACCGCTTGCGCCGCCTGTTCGCGAGCGACCCGCAGTTCGCCGGCCTGCGCAACCCCGACGGCAGCGTCAACCGCGAGCTGCTGGCCACCCAGGGCCTGAGCTCCGAAGCCTTTGCGGCCCAGCTGCGCGGCGATCTCGCGGCGCAGCAGGTGCTGGCGGGCGTGGCGCGCACGGCTGTGGCCACGCCGGCCATCGCCGACGCCACGCTGAACCCGCTGCTGCAGCGCCGCGAGGTGCAGGTGCAGCGATTCGCACCCGCCGATTACCGGGCGCAGGTGAAGCCGACGGACGCCGAGATCGAGGCCTACTACACCCAGAACACCGCGAAGTTCCGTGCCGCCGAGCAGGCGCAGATCGAGTACCTGGTGCTCGACCTGGCCACGCTGGCCGCGCGCAAGACCGTCACCGAGGAAGAGCTGCGCAAGTTCTACACCGACAACCCGGCGCGCTTCGGCACGCCCGAGGAGCGGCGCGCCAGCCACGTGCTCATCAAGGTCGACGCCGGTGCGCCTGCGGCCGACAAGGCCAAGGCCAAGGCGCGCGCCCAGGCGCTGCTGGCCGAGGCTCGCCAGGACCCGAAGCGCTTTGCCGAGATCGCGCGCAAGAACTCGCAGGACGAAGGCTCGGCGCCCCAGGGCGGCGATCTCGATTTCTTCGGCCGTGGCGCGATGGTGAAGCCTTTCGAGGAAGCGGCCTTCAAGCTCAAGCCGGGCGAGATCAGCGAGGTCTTCGAGACCGACTTCGGCTACCACTTCCTGACCGTGACCGCGGTGCGGGGTGGCCAGAGCAAGCCCTTCGACACCGTGAAGGCCGAGATCGAGACCGAGCTTCGCCAGCAGCTGGCGCGTGCCGACTGGTCGAAGGCCGCGCAGGAGTTCAGCGACATCGTGTATGAGCAGTCCGATTCGCTGCAGCCGGCCATCGACAAACTCAAGCTGCCCAAGCAGACCGCCACGGTGCAGCGCACGCCGGCGCCCGGCGTGAGCGGGCCGCTGGCCGCGACCAAGCTGCTGGACGCCGTGTTCGCCAACGAGGCGGTCGAGGGCAAGCGCAACACCGACGCCATCGAGACTGGCCCCAACCAACTGGTGGCCGCGCGGGTGACGAGCCACAGCCCTGCCCGTGTGCGGCCGCTGGCCGAGGTCAAGGACGCCGTGCGCGAGAGCCTCGTGGACGAGCGCAGCACCGTGCTGGCCCGCCAGGCGGGCGAGGCGCGCGTGCAGGCACTGCGCCAGACGCCGTCGGAGGCGCTGCTGGGCCCGACCGCGGTGCTGTCGCGCGTGGCCACGCAGGGCGCACCGGCGGCCGTGATCGATGCCGTGATGGGCGCCGACGCCAGCAAGCTGCCGGCCATCGTGGGCATCGACCTCAAGGCCAACGGCTACCTGGTCATGCGCATCACGCAGGTGCTGCCGCGAGACCCCGTCACCGGCAGCGAAGAGCAGCTGCGCCAGCGCTACGCGCAGGCCTGGGGTGTGGCCGAGGCCGACGCCTACGTGGCCTCGCTGCGCACGCGTTTCAAGGCCAAGATCGAGCCCGGTGCCCGCATGCAGACCGATGCCACCAAGCCGCCCGTCCGCTGACGGGCCTCGCCTATAATCTCGCGCTTCGACGGTGGCTGTAGCTCAGTTGGTAGAGTCCCAGATTGTGATTCTGGTCGTCGTGGGTTCGAGTCCCATCAGCCACCCCACCTGACTTGCCGAAGAAGCCCCCGCCGGGGGCTTTTTCTTTGGCCCTGCCGGGATCCTGCGACATGCTCGAGAACTCGCACCTCGCCAAGCCCAAGGACGGGCCCGCACCCCGGTGGTTCCACGTGGCCACGGCCGCCAGCATGGTCATCAGCGCACTGGCCGCCCTGATCGGCACGCTGCACACGAGCCGCACGATGGAGGCGCTGGTCGAGCAGAACGCCCGTCTCGTGCGGGCCAACTCGACGCCGATCCTCGAGTTCGGCCATGGCAACGCCCGCGACGACGGCAGCTCGGTCCTGGAGTTCAACGTGCGCAACGTCGGCACCGGGGCGGCCCGCGTGGTGTGGTTCGAGTTGCGCGTGGACGGCCAGGTCATGCCCGACATGCAGGCGGCGCTGCGCGCGGTGAGCCCCGGCCTGCAGAGCCCGATGCGCTTCATGTCCGGGCCGGTGGCACCGCGGGTGTTTGCCAGCGGTGCGGAGCAGCGCATCTTCGGCTGGCCCAAACCCGCCGAAGCCGAAACCGCTGCGGCCGCGGCCTGGCGGGCCATGGACAGCGCCCGGTTCAAGCGCATCAAGGTCGAGGCCTGCTACTGCTCGCTGTTCGACGAGTGCTGGAAGAGCCAGCTCGACGGCGGCCTGCCGACACCGGCGCCGTCCTGCCCCGCCGAGAAGCGACAGTCGCTTTGGGGCTGAGCACGCGGGCCGGGCATGTGGCCCCGGCGGCCGCCTCAGCGCTCTTCGTACAGGCCGAGCTTGCGGTGCAGCGGCGACTCGTCGGCCACGAACAGGAAGGCCGGCCGCGTGGCCGAGCGGTTGGCCAGCCGCACGGCCGTGTAGCCCGGCGCGCAGCAGGTGTCGGCCTCGCCGAGCACGAAGTCGGCCTGGCCGTCCACGTGCACGTCGGCGTTGCCCTCGATGACGTGGAACACCGCCGCGGGTGAGCGCGCGGGCAGGGCCAGCATCTGGCCGGGCCGCAGCATGAGGGCCGAGAAGCCCAGGATCTGCAACGCATCGGCACCGGTCTCGGGGTTCAGGTAGGCCAGCTGCACGCACTCGCGTTCGGCGTCGGCGGCCAGGGCCTCCAGCGCGGCGCGGGCCTCGCGCCAGGGGTAGCGCAGCAGCGGGTACGGGTGGGCCGCACGCTCGAAGAAGCGCATCGGCCGCAGCCCCCCGCCCAGGGCCGGTGCCGGCGCGCGCTGCGGCTGGCGGCTGCCGTTGACGTGGTAGCTGGCCTCCAGGTACACGACGACCGGCAGGTCCAGCACGTCGAGCCACACCACCGGTTCGGTGCCGTCGTGGCCGTGCTCGTGCCACAGGCCGGTGGGCGTGAGGATCAGGTCGCCGCGTTCCATCGGCAGCTTCTGGCCGTCGACCGTGGTGTGCGCGCCCGTGCCCTCCACCACCATCCGCACGGCGTTGGGGGTGTGCCGGTGCGCCGGGGCCCACTCGCCGGGCAGCAGCAGCTGCATGCCCAGGTAGATGGCCGGGCTGGCCTGCATCTTCTCGAGGCCGTGGCCCGGGTTGGCCAGCACGAGCACGCGGCGCTCGGCGCGTTCGATGGGCGTCAGCTCGCCGGCGCGCAGCAGCAGCGGCCGCAGGCCCTGGTAGCGCCACAGCGTGGCCCGCGTCTGCGCCGCCGGGCGGTGGGGCGGCAGCAGCGCGCGCAGGCTGGGCCACAGCGGCACCAGGTTCTGCGCGCTCAGCGCGTCGCGGTAGTCCTGCGGCAGGTCTTCGAGGCGGCCGAGAGCGTCCATCGTGGTGTCCTTCGTCGGGTGCGGCCTAGGCCGCGAGGCAGTGGTCGACGTTCCAGCCGTAGAGCCACTCCAGCGCATCGTAGAAGCGCTCGGGCGTGCGGCCCTTCCAGAGATCGTTGCGCACCAGGCGCTCCACGCCCTTGGCGTGGAAGATGCGGCCCATCTCGCGCGCCGACAGCACGATGCGCGCGGTGCGTGCCACCCGCGAGCGCTCGTACAGCGCAAAGGCGCGGTGGATGTCGTGCCCGGTGGCGCGCAGCGCCTCGCCGAGCGTGACGGCGTCCTCCAGCGCCATGCAGGCGCCTTGCGCCAGGTACTGCAGCGTGGCGTGCGCCGCGTCGCCGAGCAGGGTGACGCGGCCGTAGGTCCACTGGCCGATGGGG
>JAIXTY010000192.1 GCA_027483705.1 Rubrivivax sp. | reverse complement strand
GGCCCTGGCCCTGCTGGCGCGCCGGCGCCAGCCATGAGGCGATGCACCACTGGGCTGTCCAGTAGGTGCCCAGGATCCACAGGCCCGACAGCGGCAGCGGCGTCGCAAAGCGGTTGATCGCCAGCAGCGCGTCGGACAGCAGGAACAGCGCGCCGCCGGCGGCGAGCAGGCCGCCACGCGGCTCGCCCAGCCGCCACAGCACGGCCGCCTGCGCCGCCATCGAGGCCAGCGCCACCACGTACAGCAGCACCGGCCCGCGCAGGGGCCCGGGCACGCCGGGCCACAGCAGCGCCAGCACCCCCGCGGCCACGGCCGCATAGGCCGCGAACGGCGCCACGCGGGCAGCGAAGCGCCGGCGCCGCGTGAAGGCCACCAGGTAGGCCCCGTGGGCGAGCAGGAAGCTCACCAGGCCCGGCAGGAAACCCTCCTTCGGCCACAGCAGCGCCACGTCGCCCACGAGCGAGAGCACCAGGCCGACGATGACCCAGCGGCGCAGCGCCGGTTCATCGCGACCCCGCGGCCACGCGTGCGCGATGACGAGCACGGTCGTCAGCGGCTTGAACACGAAGGCCAGCCAGGGCTGCCCCAGGGCCCAGGGCGCCGAGGCGATGGCCAGCGCCGCACACAGCGCCGTGGCCGCGGCCAGCGCGCCGGGGCGTGTCATGTTGGGCCTGGTGCGACGGCCGCCGCGGCATCGAACAACGGTTTGGCAGTCATCGGCGCTCCCGTGGGGCCGCCAGCATACGGCCGGCAAGCCGGGGCAAGAGCCGCCCCGGCGCCCGGCCGCCGTGCCCGCCGCTCAGGCTGCCGTCGCCACCCCGCGGGCTGGCTTCCGGCCCGACCGCCAGCCCAGAAGGCCAAGCGATCCCGCCAGCAGCCACAGCGTCGAAGGCGCCGGCACCGTGATGGCCGCGCCGGCCACCGACAGGTACTCATAGGCGCGGTCGTACTGGCAGAACGGACCCAGGACGGACGACACCTCGACGCCCCGGCTGCAGGTCGCCGCGGTGCCCTTCAGTGCCCCGTCCATCGCGCGCAACGACAGCACGTTGTCGCCGGCGTGCAGATAGCTGGCGATGTCGATGTTCAGGGGCACCGGCTGACCATCGCCGTCGGTGTGGCCATCCAACGTGGCCGCCATCACCGAGATGCCGTTGACGCGCAGATGGAAGAAGTCGTCGGCGATCACCGACAGCACGGCAGCCAGCACGTGCGCGCCGTCTTCGATGTGGAAGCCGTAGCCGAAGAAGGCCTCGAGCGGGCCGTCGCCGCCCGTGATCACCCCTTCAGCGTTGCGGCACAGGGCGGCACCCTCGCCGCAGTTCCACATCATCGACTCCACCGGCAGGCTGGTCGTGCCTGCGTTGCCGTAGCCGGTCTGCACGGCAATGCCTTCGCTGCGGTCGAAGTTCCCCAGCGCCCATTGCTGCCCGACCAGTCGGTCGGTGGTGGTGCGCCAGTTGGTGCCGGGGTCGAAGTTGAAGACCGTGGTCGAGGCCTGGGCGCCGGCCAGACCGCCCACGGCCAGGACGGCGGCCACGACGCCGCGCAGGCCGTGCAGCGATGGCCGGGGGCCCGCTTGCGAACGCGGGACGCGATCGAACACGGCCACGCGGGCCGAATGAGAACGAGATGACCACATGGGAAACTTCCTTCCGGGCCAGGCGGAGCCAGGCCGTGCCGGAGACCTTCGGGCGCCACGGCAGCGGGCCGCACGCGCTCCGTGATGGAAGGCGCGCGCCACCCTCCGCGGCCCGGCTGGGCTGCGGTCGTCGTTGCGGGCTAGTCGAATCAGCAACGGCCCTGGGCCGTGGCCGATTCGCCGCCATGGTCTTTGCTGCGGCCCGCCCGGTCGGTGCGCTGTCGCACGCAGCGCGGGCGATGCGCGTCAGGTTGCTGCTGGCGAGGGCCCGGCTCGGGCCACCAACTCGGCACGAAGGCGCTTGAGCCGCTCGCGCGGGTCTTCCCTGGCGCCGGCCTCGTCGAGCTTCATCTCGGCGATGAAGCGGCTGGGCACGCCCGCCACCGTGTCGCGGCCCTTCTTGCGCCGGCGCAGCGTGCTCACGGTGAGCGTGCGGCGCGCGCGCGTGATGCCCACGTACATGAGCCGGCGCTCCTCTTCCAGCCGCTCGGGCGTCATGTCCTCGTCGCCACTGCGGAACGGCAGCAGCCCCTCGTTCACGCCCGCCAGCACCACGTGTGGCCACTCCAGGCCCTTGGCGGCGTGCAGCGTCGACAGGGTGATCACGTCCTGCTCGGCATCCCGCTCGGCCAGGCTGATGATGATGCTGATGGTCTGCGCCACCTGCAGCACCGTCTGGCGCTCGGTCTCCTCGGTCAGGCCGCCGTCGTTGCGGATCTCGCCACCGCAGCGCCGCGCGATCCAGTCGACGAAGTCCAGCACGTTGGTCCAGCGCGTGGCGGCCAGCTTCTCGCTGTCTTCGCTGTCGAAGAGGTGCTGCTCGTAGCCGATGTCCTTGAGCCAGCCCAGCAGCAGCGCCTTCGCGTCCTCGGCGCCGGTGGTGTGCGCCGCGCGGTGCTGCAGCTCGTTCACCTCGCGGCCGAAGTCGTGCAGCGCGTCCACCGCCTTGCCCTTCAGCACCGTGGGCAGCGTGGGGCTGAAGAGGGCCTCGAACAGGCTCACCTTCCACTTGGCCGCGAACTCGCCCAGGCTGCCCAGCGTGGTGTGGCCGATGCCGCGCTTGGGCGTGGTCACGGCGCGCAGGAAGGCGGGGTCGTCGTCCTGGTTCACCAGCAGGCGCAGCCAGGCGCAGAGGTCCTTGATCTCGGCGCGGTCGAAGAAGCTCTGGCCACCACTCACTTTGTAAGGCAGCTGCGCGGCGCGCAGCTTCTGCTCGAACACCCGCGCCTGGTGGTTGGCGCGGTAGAGGATGGCGAAGTCCTTGAAGGCCGGGCGCTTGCCGTCGGCGCGCAGCTGCTGGATGCGGGCCACGGCGCGCTCGGCCTCCTGCTCCTCGCCGTCGCAGGGCTGCACGCGCACCGGCTCGCCTTCGCCCAGGTCGCTCCACAGCTTCTTCTCGAAGATCTTGGGGTTGGCCGCGATCACCGCATTGGCCGCGCGCAGGATGGCGCTGGTCGAGCGGTAGTTCTGCTCCAGCGGGATGACGGTC
>JAIXTY010000086.1 GCA_027483705.1 Rubrivivax sp. | reverse complement strand
GCTCGGGCGTCGTCTCGCAGCCGGCGCCGGAGACGGGGTCGCCCACCGCGTTGCACAGGCGGTGCACGACCCAGCTCACGCGGTTGCCGGCGCCGTCGGCGGCCAGCACGTTGACGCGGGCGGTCGTGGTGATGACGGTGTCCCAGTAGGCCTGCCAGGTCTGGCCGGCGCCCGGGTCCTCGCGCCGCGCGAAGTAGCCCACGGCCTCGGTGCCGCCGATGTTGATGTGGTTGTGCAGCCGCGTGCCGGTGTTGTTGGCCTCGAGCCAGGCGATCGCGGCCTCGATGCCCACGTCGGCCGACTGCGTGGCCGCCTGCTGGAAGGCCAGGTTGCCGGCGATGCGCGTGCTGGTGAACGTGGAGCGCACGATGGCCAGCGCGGCCAGCGTCATGGCCAGCAGCACGATCAGCGCCGTGATCAGCGCGACGCCGTGCTGGCGCGCCGGCGCCGGGCACGGCCGCTTCGGGCGGCGGGGCGTGGTGCTCAGCATCCCGGTGTCCCCTGCAGCCAGGTCATGTTGCGCACCGGCACCAGCGTCTCGAAGCTGCGGTAGCGGAACTGCTGCCAGTCGGCGAGGTCGCTCAGGTCGATCGGCAGGTCGGCCGAACCGGCCCACACCGGCGCCGCGGCCGTGACGGCCTCGTTGGCCTGTTGCGGGCTGCGCGCCACGACGGCCAGGCGGACGGCCGACACGCGCATCCAGGCGCAGGCCGTGGTGGGGGCGTCCTGGTCGAACACGTCGACGACGGCGTCCATGGTGGGCGCCGTGGTGTCGCGCCCGTACTGCGCGCGCAGGCTCACGATCTGGTTGCCGACGGGCACCCACACCGACGGGTCGGCCAGGCCGGCGGCCGCGGTGCAGTCGTTGGCGAGCATGTCGCACACCGTCAGCTGCTGCCCGCGCACGGCGTAGGCCATCCAGCGCGGCGTGGCGCCCAGGTTGTACAGGCGGCCGTTGGCCATGCCGGCCACGCCGCTGGCGACGGTGACATTGGGCGGCGTCGGCGAGACCACGTTGGTCACGGTGGTCAGCCGCAGCCCGCACGGCGCCGGCCGCGTGGCCGGCGAGGCGATGACGACGTCGCCCACCGTGAACGAGGCCGGCGCGGCCACGCTGTACACCGCGGCGCCGGGCTGCAGCAGGATGCGCGAGCCCTCGGGCGCGCCGTTCGACGAGCCGTAGACCACCACCAGCGTGTCGGTGTTGGCGTCGCCGGCGGGGATGTCGGGGTGGTTCACCGTGACGGGGGCCAGCCCCGCCAGCGTGCGGCCGTCAGGCAGCGTGATGTCGCAGCCCATGATGGGGAACGCGGCGACGCCGTGGCCGCCCTGGCGAAGATCGCGCTGCAGCTGGGTGAGCGCGAGCGCGCCGCTGTTCTGCGCGTCGTCGCCGCCCAGTGCCGCGCGCTTGGCGGCGTCGGAGCGCTGGAAGACCTGCAGCACGACGAGCACGGACAGCATGCCGAGCACGAGCCCGATCATGATCTCGACGAGCGAGATGCCGCGCTGGCGGCCGTGGCGGGAGGGGGTGGTCCTGGTCCTCATGGCGTCACCGGATCTGCGTGACCATGACGAGCTGGTTCGGCGCGTCGCCGGTGGCCGACGACGGCGGCTTCCAGCGCAGTTGCACCGTGACGCGGGCCGTGTTCGGCGAGCCCGGCCCGCCGGCGACCGACTCCACGGTGACCGTGGGCGGGTTGTCGGCGGCGCCCGGCAGCGCGTCGGACACGGTGGCCAGCCACTCGTCGTAGCCGGCACCGCCGGTGGCGAAGGTGTCCTGCAGCGTCGCCACCTGGCGGTCGGTGAGCCACATGCGCGAGATCAGCGCGTTGGCCAGCATCGTGGCGTCGGCGCGGTACTTGGCCTGGCTGGACTGCTGCGTCGCGGTGGACTGCAGCGCCACGACCGCGAGCACGCCGACCGCGAACACCAGCACGGCGATCAGCACGTCGATCAGCACCACGCCGCGTGCGGCGCGGCGGCGCGACCCGCCGTGAGGGCGGTCCTGGCGGTGACGGGGCAGGCCGGCGGCGCGCATCAGCAGGCTCCCGGGTGGGGAGCAGCCACCGACGGGCTGCAGGTGCGGATCTGACCCACCGGCGAGACGATGACACGCAGGCAGCTGCGCGTGCCGCCGTTGGCGACGCACTCCGAGTCGTCGGGCGGACGCACGTCGAACACGACGTCGCCGGCCGGCACGGGCGTGATGCGGCCCAGGCCGTTGAACACCAGCGTCGATGCCGTGGCCTCGATGGCGGTGAGGGCACCGCCTTCGCGTGCGTGATGGCGGCTCATCAGGCGCGGCGCCACGGTGTCGGACAGCGCGGCGTCGCAGCGGCCGGCCACGGCGGCGGCATCGGCCTCCGGATCCAGGTTCACCACCCAGTGCGGGCCGGAGGTGTTGAGGGCGCAGTCGTCGCCCAACGTGCTGGTGAGCTGGAAGCGCACGCGCGTGTTGCGCGCCACCGCCTCGCCCTTGGCGGCCTGCAGCGAGGCCGAAAGCGCCTCGGCCGTCGTGCGCAGGCGCGCGTTGGCCAGCCAGTCGCTGAGGCCGGGCGCGGCCATCACCATCAGCAGCGCGAAGATGCTCAGGCCCACCAGCAGCTCGATGAGCGTCACCCCGCGGTCGCGGCGCGTCGTGTCCATCAGCAGGCTCCGTCCTTGCGGATGGCCCAGCAGGTGTTGGGGCTCGGCGTCGTCCAGCCCTCGGGCAGCGAGGCGCTGGTGCGCACGTTCTGGTGGTTCACGGTGTACGTGAAGCCGGCCATCGAGCCCTTGCCCACGGCCTGCAGCGTGAAGGTGGTTGCCGTCTGGGCGCTGCAGGAGAAGTCGAAGAAGCGGTTGCTGGTGTCGGCGGTGCAGCCCGGTGCGCCGACGAAGGTGCGGTTGTCCTGGAAGAACTGCTCCATCTGCACCTGCAGCGTGGCCAGGCGCGAGGTGGCCTGCGGCACGTTGCCGCGGACCACGTACTGGTTGTAGGCCGGCAGCGCCACCCCCGCCAGGATGGCGACGATGGCCACGGTGATCATCAGCTCGATGAGCGTGAAGCCGCGGGAGCGGACGGCGACGGCCGTCGGCGGTCGGCGGTTCGATGGGCGCGGGCGGGTGGGCATGGCATTCGGTCCAGAGCGATGCGTCGGATATCGGACGCCCCGCCCGGGGTCTTGAGCGCCACCCCGGAGCCCAGCCGTAACAATTGTCAACAAACGCGCGTGGCCTCCCGGCCCGCCCGCGGCTCGCCGGTCGGTCGAGTCAGGGCGCGGTGGCGGCCTCGCGTTCGAGCTGCGCCAGCCAGGCGGCACGCTCGTCGACCGGCGCGAAGCTGGCCTCCAGGCTGTTGCGGGCCAGGGTCACCGCGTCGGTCACGCCCAGCGGCAGGGCGTCGAAGCAGGCCCGCCAGTTCTCCAGCAGGTAGCCCCCGAAGTACGCGGGATCGTCACTGTTCAGGTTGACCTTGAGGCCCGCCGACAGCAGCGCCGGCAGGTTGTGCGACGCCAGGTCGGGAAACACGCACAACTTCACGTTCGACAGCGGGCATACCGTCAGCGGCGTGCCGGTGGCCGCCAGCCGCTGCACCAGCGCGGGGCTTTCGGTGCAGCGCACGCCGTGGTCGATGCGTTCGGCGCGCAGCACGTCCAGCGCGCTCTCGATGTAGGCCGGCGGGCCCTCTTCGCCGGCGTGGGCCACGCGGTGCAGGCCCAGCTCGCCGGCCCGTGCGAAGACGCGGGCGAACTTCTCGGGCGGATGACCGCGCTCGCTGCTGTCCAGGCCCACGCCGATGAAGTGCTCGCGCCAGGGCAGCGCGTCGTCCAGCGTCTGCAGCGCCTCGGCCTCGCTCAGGTGGCGCAGGAAGCACAGGATCAGGTCGGCGCTGATGCCGTGCAGGGCGCGCGCACGCCGGCAGGCGCGCGACAGGCCCTCGATCACGGCGCCCATCGGCACGCCGCGGGCGGTGTGCGTCTGCGGGTCGAAGAACAGCTCGGCGCGCACGATGCCGTCGGCCGCGGCCCGCGCGAAGTAGGCCATCGCGAGCTCTTCGAAGTCCTGCTCGGTGCGCAGCACGCTGGCGCCGGCGTAGTAGATGTCGAGGAAGCTCTGCAGGTCGGTGAAGGCGTAGGCCGCACGCAGCGCCTCGACGCTGGCGTGCGCCAGCGGCACGCCATTGCGGCGGGCCAGCGCGAACAGCTGCTCGGGCTCGAGGCTGCCCTCGATGTGCAGGTGCAGCTCGGCCTTGGGCAGGCGGCGCAGGAAATCCTGGAAGGCGGGCGTCGTCGGGGTGGGCATGGCGGTGCGGCGGTGCGGGCGGTGGAAGCCCGGCACTGTAGCGAGGCGCGGCCCGCCCGTTGCGGCCGGCTCAGCGCATGAAGCGGCCACCGTGGGTGATGATGGTCGGCTCGACGAAGCTGGAGCCCGTGCGCTCGCCGGGGCCATAGCGCAGGCGCAGCCCGCCGAGATCGAGCTCGCCGAGGCCCTCCAGCGCCTGCACCAGCGCCTCGCGAGTGGGCTGCGGCGCGCGTGCCAGCGCCAGCGTGGCCACACGGGCGCTGGCGTAGCCGTAGAACGCCGCATACGACATCGGCTGGCCGGCCCTGGCCGCCGCCGCGGCGTACTCGCGGGCCAGGGCCGTGCCACCCGAGAACGGCGACGGCATCACCTGCATCACGATGGCGCCGCGTGCGTGCTCGCCCAGGGCCTGCACGTAGTCGATGTTGCTGGTGTTGGACAGCGAGATGAACGTCGCGTTCGCACCCGCCGCGCGCCAGCCCGCCACGAAGGCCGCCGAGGCCTTGCTCGACGCGATCAGCAGCACCACCTGCGGCGCGGCCGGCCGCAGGGCCTCCAGTGCCGGGCCGACGTCGGGCTTGCGGTTGTCGATCTTCGCCACGGCCGGCGGCGGCAGCTGCAGCGCGCCCATCGTGCGCTCGATGCCCTGCAGCACGTCGCGCCCGAAGGCGTCGTCGGCCAGCAGCACCGCGAAGCGGCGGACGCCGATGCCGTGCTGATGGCGGATCGCCACCTCGGCCTCGCGCTGGTAGCTGGCGCGCAGCGTGAACACCTCGCGCCGCGGCGGCTGGTTCACCGACGCCGCGCCGGTCTGCGGGCCGATCACCGGCACGCCGTGGCGCGCCACCAGCGGCGCCAGCGCCTCGAACGATGGCGTCGTGCGCGGCAGCATCAGGGCCAGCAGGCGGCCCGAGGCCTGCAGCTGCTCGAACAGCGCGACGCTGCGCTGCGGGTCCTGGGCGTCGTCCACCGCCTCGAGCTCGACGCGGCGGCCGCCGATGCCGCCGCGGGCGTTGACGGCGTCGAGGTGCAGCCGTGCCCCCTGCAGCGCCTCGGCATTGGACGCCGCGAGCACGCCCGTGAGCGGCCCCACGTGGTGCAGCAGCAGCGGTTGCTGCGCGTGCGCGAAAGCGGCCCATGCCCAGGCCAGCAGACCGATCAGCCCCGCTCGCATCCGGTGTCTCCTCTTGGGAGCAGGACTGTGCCCCCGGCCCCCGGCCGCGGCGCTGCGGCCTTCACGTAGGGGCTTGCCCCGAGGCGCCGCGCGCCCCGGCGCGGGCCGGGCTCAGGCCACGCCGGCGGCGTGGGCCTGCTGGTCGGCGTGGTAGCTGCTGCGCACCATGGCGCCCACGGCCGCGTGCGAGAAGCCCATGGCCTGCGCCTCGCGCTCGAACATCGCGAAGGTGTCCGGGTGCACGTAGCGGCGCACCGGCAGGTGGTGGCCACTCGGCGCGAGGTACTGGCCGATGGTGAGCATGTCGATGCCGTGCGCGCGCATGTCGCGCATCACCGCCAGGATCTCGTCGTCGGTCTCGCCCAGGCCCACCATCAGGCCGCTCTTGGTGGGCACGCCCGGCACCTGCTCCTTGAACTTCTTCAGCAGGTTGAGGCTGAAGGCGTAGTCCGATCCCGGACGCGCCTCCTTGTACAGGCGCGGCACGGTC
>JAIXTY010000090.1 GCA_027483705.1 Rubrivivax sp. | reverse complement strand
CGACGAGCCCGGCGAACTGGTGCACCGCGGCGCGCTCGTGGGCCAGGGCTACTGGAACGACGCCGAGAAGACGGCCGAGCGCTACAAGCTGCTGCCCGCGGGCATCGGCGGCCGCCAGGCCGGGCAGATGCTGCCGGAGTACGCCGTGTTCAGCGGCGACACGGTGCGGCGCGACGCCGAGGGCTACCTGTACTTCGTGGGCCGCCGCGACGAGATGATGAAGACCAGCGGCTACCGCGTCAGCCCCACCGAGGTGGAGGAGGTGCTGTACGCCACGAAGCTGGTGGGCGAGTGCGTGGCCTTCGGCACCGAGCACCCGACGCTGGGCCAGGCCATCCAGGTGATCGCCACGGCCCCCGACGGCAGCGCCGCGCTCGATGTGCCGGCGCTGCTGGCCGAGTGCAAGAAGCACATGCCGGCGTACATGGTGCCGCACGGCGTGGAACCGATGGCCGGGCCGCTGCCGCGCAACCCCAACGGCAAGATCGACCGCAAGCTGCTCGCCACGGCCTGGCACGAGAAGGCCTGATGTTGACCGTCATGACGCGCCAGGCCGCCCTGGCCCTGGTGGCCCGGCGCCAGGAGGTGCTGGACCGCTCCGCCAACCCGTTTGCGACCGCCGACTTCACCAGCCTGCTGCTCGAGCAGGTGGCCCGGGACGACTGGTCGATCGCCGCCGTCGAAGAGGGCGAGTCGCTGGCGCTGCTCTATGCCGAGCCGACACGGCCCGGGCAATGGCAGAGCCTCACCAACTACTACGCGTCGCAGTTCTCGCCGTGGGCGGGGTCGCGCGCGAGCGGGCCGGTGTCGCTGGCGCGCAGCCTGGGCCCGGCGGCGTCGGCCCACACGGTGACCCTGGCGCCGATGGCGGAAGAAGACATGCAGGCGCTGGCCGACGACTTCCGGCGTGCCGGCTGGTTCGTGCGCCCGTACAGCTGCTTCGGCAACTGGTACCAGCCCTGCGCGGGCCTGAGCTTCGACGAGTACATGTCGCAGCGCCCGTCGCAGACCGTCAACACCTGGCGCCGCAAGGCCAAGAAGTTCTCGGCGGCCGGTTCGGAGGCTCGTCTGCAGCTGGTCACCGAGCCGGCCGACGTACCGGCGGCCATGGAGGCCTACGCCAGCGTCTACGCCAAGAGCTGGAAGGTGCCCGAGCCCTACCCGCACTTCGTGCCCGCGTGGGCGCTGAACTGCGCCCGCCGGGGATGGCTGCGGCTGGGGATCGCCTGGATCGGCGACGTGCCGGTGGCGGCGCAGTTCTGGTTCACGCGCGGGGGCTGTGCCTTCATCTACAAGCTCGCCTACGATGAGGCCTACTCGAAGTACTCGGCCGGCACGGTGCTGTCGGCCTTCATGTTCCGGCATGCACTGGAAACCGACGGCGTGCACGAGATCGACTACCTGACCGGGGATGATCCCTACAAGCAGGCCTGGATGTCGCACCGCCGCGAGCGGTGGGGCCTGGTGGCCTGCAACCGCAGCTCCGTGCGCGGCCTGACCCGCGCCGCCTATGAGTGGGCGGGCATGGTCCGCCAGCGCTGGAAGCGCCCCTCGGCTCCGGCCCAGGCCCTGCGCGCGGGAGGCGCGGAATGACGATCCCACCCGCACCGAAGCCCGTGCATGCGCCCATGGACCAGTTCGAGGTGGCCCAGGGCGATCTCGTCATCGCGGGCCAGCACGGCCCCGTGGCCCTGCACACCCTGGCCGCCCGCGTCGGCTCCACCCCCTTCTACGCCTACAGCCGCCCGCTGCTGCGCCAGCGCGTGGCCGAGCTGCGCGCCGCGCTGCCGCGCGCGGTGAAGCTGCACTACGCGATGAAGGCCAACCCGATGCCGGCCGTCGTGCAGTTCATGGCCGGCCTGGTGGACGGCATCGATGTGGCCTCGGCCGGCGAGCTCAAGGTGGCGCTCGATGCCGGCGCCGACCCCGCCGAGATCAGCTTCGCCGGCCCCGGCAAGCGCGATCCCGAGCTGCGCCAGAGCGTGGCCTCGGGCGTGCTCGTGAACGTGGAGTCGATGCGCGAGCTGCCGGTGCTGGCGCGCGCCTCGCAGGAGCTGGGCCTGCCGGCGCGCGTGGCCATCCGCGTGAACCCCGACTTCGAGCTCAAGGGCTCGGGCATGAAGATGGGCGGCGGCCCCAAGCAGTTCGGCCTGGACACCGAGCTCGTGCCCGAGGCGCTGGCCTTCGCGGCGCGCGAGGGCCTGGCCTTCGAGGGCTTCCATCTCTTCGCCGGCTCGCAGAACCTGCGCGCCGAAAGCATCTGCGAGGCGCAGCAGAAGAGCTACGAGCTGGCGCTGCGCCTGGCCGAGCATGCGCGCACGCCAGTGAAGTTCCTCAACCTCGGTGGCGGCTTCGGCATCCCGTACTTCCCGGGCGAGACGCGGCTGGATCTCGCGCCCATCGGCGCCAACCTGCAGGCCATCGTCGAGCGCGCCGCGGGCGAGATGCCGCAGGCCGGCATCGTCATCGAGCTGGGCCGCTACTTCGTGGGCGAGGCGGGCATCTACGTCACGCGCGTGGTGGACCGCAAGGTCTCGCGCGGGCAGGTCTACCTGGTGTGCGACGGCGGCCTGAACCACCAGCTCGCGGCCAGCGGCAACTTCGGCCAGGTGGTGCGCAAGAACTACCCGGTGGGCATCTTCCCGCTGCGCAGCGAGGCGCGCGAAAGCAGCATGGTCGTGGGCCCGCTGTGCACGCCGCTCGATCTGCTGGCCGACCGCATGGCGCTGCCGCAGGGCGAGATCGGCGATCTCGTCGTCGTGTTCCAGAGCGGAGCCTACGGCGCCAGCAGCAGCCCGCAGGCCTTCCTGGGGCACCCGGCGGTGACCGAGGTGCTGGTGTGACGCCGACGACGCAGGCTCGTCCGCGGCGGTGAACGCCGTGCGGGTGGGCCGGGCCGCGCTGGCGGCCATCACGTCCATCGCGTCGGCCACGCTGGCCGCGTGGCTGGCGCTGCACCACCCGCTGAGCCCCACGCTGGCGCTGGCCGTGGTGGCGGCGGCGGCGGTTGCCGCGGCCTGGCGGCCCGTGTGGTGGCCGGCCTGGCTGCTGCCGCTGCTGCCGCTGGTGGGCCTGATGCCCTGGACCGGCTGGCTGGTGGTGGAGGAACTCGACCTGCTGCTGCTGGCCGTGGCCGCCGGCGGTTACGCGCGCTGGGGCTTGGGCCACGTCATCCGCGCCGGTGAGCCGTCGGCCCCGGCGCAGCGCCTGTCGATGGCGGTGTGGTGGCTGCTGCCGCTGATGCTGTCCACCGCGGTGGCCTGCTGGCGCGGCGTGGTCGACGCCGGCGGCCTGAGCTGGGGCTGGTGGCAGGGCTACCGAGAGCCGCTGAACAGCCTGCGGCTGCTCAAGCCGCTGGTGCTGGTGCTGGGGTTGCTGCCGCTGGTGGCGCAGGCCCTGCGCCACGAGCCGGAACAGGCCCGCCGCGCGCTGACGGTGGGCATGCTGGGCCTGCTGGCCACCGTGGCGCTGGGCGTGTGGTGGGAACGCTGGGCCTACACCGGCTTGCTCGACTTCAGCAGCGACTACCGCGCGACCGGGCTCTTCTGGGAGATGCACGTGGGCGGCGCGGCCCTCGACGCGGCGCTGGCGCTGGCGGTGCCCTTTGCCGTGCTGACGGTGTGGCAGGCCCGGCGGCCGTGGGTCGTGGCCGCGGGGCTGGTGGTGCTCGGTCTGGGCGCCTACGCGGCGCTGGCGACCTTCTCGCGCGTGGTGTACGTGGGGCTGCCCGTGGGCCTGGCGGTGGTGCTGTGGCTGCGCCAGCGGGAGCTGGACCGCGCCGGCCGTGTGGGTGACGCCGCAGCGCCGGGCGGCCTGGGCCCGGCCGCGGTGTGGGTGGTGGCGGTGGCGCTGCTGGCGGCCTGGCTGTTCCCGGCCGGCGGCTACCGCGGCCTGCTGGCCCTGCTGGCCGCGACGGCGCTGGTGCTGGCCGTGGCCGAGCCGACGCGGCCGTTGCCGGCGCGCGTGTGGGGTCGCGGCCTGCTGGCCGGCGGTGTGGTGGCGCTGGGGGTGGCGCTGGCGGCGGCCTTCGTGCCCAAGGGCGCCTACCTCGCCTTCGCCGGGGCCTGGCTCGCGGCCGTAGCGCTGCTCTGGGCGGGCCACCGTCGCCGCGGGCCGGCCGGGGCCGGCCTGATCGCCGCGACGGTGGCGGTGCTGGCGGGCGTGGTGGCCGTGCCGGTGCACTGGGGCGGCGGCGCGGCCTGGGCTCCGGCGCTGGTGGCGGCGCTCCTGCTGACGCTGGGCTGGTTCGGCGCGGCCGGCCGCCGCCGCCCGTCGTGGCCCGGCACCGGGCGGTGGCTGGGCCAGACGATGGCGCTGATGGTCGTGGTGGCCGGCGTGGTGGGCGTGTTCGGCGGCGGCAACTACATGAGCCAGCGCTTCGCCAGCACCGGCGACGACACCGGCGGCCGCCACCACCACTGGGCGCAGGCCCTGGAACTGCTGCGCGCCGACGGGTGGCTGTTCGGCCAGGGCCTGGGCCGCTTCCTGGGCAACTTCACGCTCTCGGGCCGGGTGCAGGACCAGGTGGGCGACTACCGCGTGCTGCCGTCGACGGGCGCCAGCGGGACATCGGGCCCGGCGCTCGTGCTCACCGCCGGCAAGCACCTGCAGGGCTGGGGCGAGATGTTCCGCGTGTCGCAGCGCATCGCGCTGCCGGCGCCCGGGCCGTTGCGGGTGGCGCTGAACGTGCGCGCGCCCGAGGCCACCGATCTGCACGTCGAGGTCTGCGAGAAGCAGCTGCTGTACGACCGCAACTGCCGCGAGCAGACGGCGCAAGTGCGGCCGGGGCCTGGGTGGCAGCGCCTGGAGCTCACGCTCGCCGGCGAGCCGCTGTCGCGTGGCGCGGTGCTCGCGCCGCGGTGGATCGTGTTCTCGGTGGCCCTGGCCTCGCCGGGCCGCCGCGCGGAGATCGACGACCTGGCGCTCGTCGACGCCGCCGGCCGCCCGCTGCTGGCCAACGGCGGCTTCGACGAGGGCATGGCACGCTGGTTCTTCACCAGCGACAAGCACCACATGCCCTGGCACGCCAAGAACGCCGCCGTGCACCTGCTGTTCGAGCAGGGCTGGTTCGGCCTGCTGGCGGCGGCGCTGGCCGCTGGCGTGGCGCTGTGGCGCACCAGCGTCGGCGCCGCCCGCGGGCACCCGCTGGCACCGGCGCTCGCCGCGGCGCTGGTGGCGGTGTCGGTCGTGGGCATCGGCGACAGCCTGTTCGACATGCCGCGCATCGCCTGGCTGCTGTGGTGGCTGGTGGCGGTGGCCCTGCTGCTGCCGGGCGCCCGCCCGGGCCGCCGGCCATGAACGCGCGGCGCGGGTGGTTGCGGGCGGCGGCCTCCGCCGCGGCCGTCGCAGCGGGGGTCAGCCGGGCGCAGCGGCCGGCGGACGAGGTGCTGCGCGTCGGCCCCGGCCGGGCGCTGAAGCGCATTGCCGACGCGGCGCGGCAGGCGCCCGATGGCGCGGTCGTGGAGATCGACGCCGGCGACTACGTGGGCGACGTGGCCGTCTGGCCGCAGGCCCGGCTGACGATCCGCGGCGTCGGCGGGCCGGTACGCCTGCTCGCGGCCGGCCAGCAGGCCGAGGGCAAGGCGCTGCGGGTGGTTCGCCGCGGCGCGCTGACGGTGGAAGGCATCGAGTTCCGCGACGTGCGCGTGCCCGACCGCAACGGCGCCGGCATCCGGCTGGAAAGCGGCCACCTCGTGGTGCGGCGCTGCCGCTTCCTCGACAGCGAGACCGGCATCCTCACCGGCAACGACGTCGCCAGCCGGCTGGAGGTGGAGGACTCGGAGTTCGGCCACCTCGGCGCGGGCGATGGCCAGTCGCACGGGCTGTACGTCGGTGCCATCGGGCACTTCCGGCTCAGCGGCTGCCACGTGCACCACGCCCGCGTCGGCCACCTCGTCAAGAGCCGGGCCCGCTTCAACCGCATCGAGCACAACCGGCTGGTCGACGGCCCGGGCGGCCAGGCCAGCTACGAGCTGGAGTTCCCCAACGGCGGCCTCGCCGAGGTCGAGGGCAACCTCGTCGAGCAGGGCGAGGGCACGCACAACGACGTGATGGTGTCGTTCGGCGCCGAGGGCTACCGCTGGCCGGTGAACCGGCTCGAGCTGCGCGACAACACGCTCGTCAACCGGCTGCGCCTGGGCGGCACCTTCGTGCGCGTGGCGCCGGGTGCAAGCCCGGCCGTGCTGCGTGGCAACCTGCTGGTGGGCGGCGGCCGCGGCTTCGCGGGGCCCGGGGCCGATGTCCAGGGCCAGCGCCGGGTGTCGCTCCAGGCCTGGCTGGAGCAGGCTCAGCGCTGAGCGGCCACGCGCCGGCGGAAGTAGTCGATCGTGGGCCGCAGGCCGTCGTCCAGCGGCGTCACCGGCTGCCAGCCCAGGTGCTGGCGCGCCAGGGTCAGGTCGGGCTTGCGCTGCAGCGGGTCGTCGCTGGGCAGCGGCTTCTTCTCGATGGGGCTTGTGCTGCCGGTGAGGCCGATGACCTTCTGCGCCAGCTCCAGGATCGTGAACTCGCCGGGGTTGCCCAGGTTCACCGGCCCGGTGAAGTCGTCGGGCGAATCCATCAGCGCGATCAGGCCCGAGACCAGGTCGTCGACGTAGCAGAAGCTGCGTGTCTGCGCGCCCTCGCCGTAGACGGTGAGCGGCTTGCCCCGCAGCGCCTGCACGACGAAGTTGCTGACGACGCGCCCGTCGTTGGGGTGCATGCGCGGGCCGTAGGTGTTGAAGATGCGCGCCACCTTGATGCGCAGCCTGTGCTGGCGGTGGTAGTCGAAGAACAGCGTCTCCGCGCAGCGCTTGCCTTCGTCGTAGCAGCTGCGGATGCCGATGGGGTTGACGTGGCCCCAGTAGCTCTCGGGCTGCGGGTGCACCTGCGGGTCACCGTAGACCTCGGAGGTGCTGGCCTGCAGGATCTTGGCCTTCAGCCGCTTGGCCAGGCCCAGCATGTTGATGGCGCCGTGCACGCTGGTCTTGGTGGTCTGCACGGGGTCGTGCTGGTAGTGCACGGGGCTTGCGGGGCAGGCCAGGTTGTAGATCTCGTCGACCTCCACGTACAGCGGAAAGGTCACGTCGTGCCGCATCAGCTCGAAGCGCGGATGGTTCAGCAGGTGGGCGACGTTGTCCTTGGTGCCCGTGTAGAAGTTGTCGACGCAGAGCACGTCGTCGCCGCGGTCGAGCAGCCGCTCGCACAGGTGCGAGCCCAGGAAGCCCGACCCGCCCGTGACCATGACGCGCCGCGTCGTCCCGTAGTTGCGCATGCCCCGATCCCCCTTGCGCCGCATGGTATCCCCGCCGCTCGCGGGCCCGACCCCCGGGGCGCAGGGCGGGCCCGCTCGCTAGAATCGCGGGTTCCCTCCGCCACACACCGGCCAGAAGCGCGCCCCGGCGCGCGCGGCCCGACGAGCCGTGTTCATCTCCAACGCCTACGCCCAAGCCGCCCCTGCCGCCGCCCCCGGTGGCACCGACACCCTCTTCAGCCTGCTGCCGCTGGTGCTGATGTTCGTGGTGCTGTACTTCATCATGATCCGGCCGCAGATGAAGAAGCAGAAGGAGCACAAGGCCATGATCGACGCGCTCGCCAAGGGCGACGAGGTCGTCATCGCCGGCGGCCTGATGGGCCGCATCGCCAAGCTCGGCGACAGCTACCTGCACGTGGAAGTCGCCAACGGCGTCGAGCTGCAGGTGCAGCGCGGCGCCGTCATCCAGGTGCTGCCCAAGGGCACGTTCTCGGCCTCGAAGTGATCCCGGCGCCGGGCCTGCGCCGCCCGCGCTGACTGGCTGCGGCCAAGGAACCGTCCATGAACCGCTATCCCTGGTGGAAGTACGCGATCCTCGCGGTCGCGCTGCTGATCGGCCTGCTGTACACGACGCCCAACTTCTTCGGCGAGGCGCCGGCGGTGCAGGTGTCGGCCGGCAAGAGCACGGTCAAGGTCGACGCCGCCACGCTCGAGCGCGTGCAGGCGGCGCTGAAGGCGGCCTCGCTGACGCCGGATCTGGTGCAGATCGAGGGCAGTTCGGTGCGCGCGCGCTTCCGCGACACCGACACGCAGATCAAGGCCAAGGACGCCATCGCCCGGGCGCTCAACCCCGACAGCAGCGACGAGCGCTACGTCGTGGCGCTCAACCTCGTGTCGCGCACGCCCGAGTGGATGGCCAAGATGCGCGCGCTGCCCATGTACCTGGGCCTGGACCTGCGCGGCGGCGTGCACTTCCTGATGCAGGTGGACATGCGCGCGGCGCTGCGCCAGCAGGTCGACAGCTACGCCAGCGACGCCCGCAACGCGCTGCGCGAGAAGCGCATCCGCTTCGCCGGCATCACGCGCGAGTCCGACGGCCTGACGGTGGCGCTGCCCGATCCGTCCGTCGGCGAGACCGCGCGCAACCTGCTGGCCGACCGCATGACGGCCGTGCAGTGGACGCTGCAGACCACGCCCGAGGGCGCCCGGCTCGTGGGCAAGCTGCAGCCGCAGGCCGTGGCCGAGATCCAGAAGCAGGCGCTCACGCAGAACATCGAGACGCTGCACAAGCGCGTCAACGAGCTGGGTGTGGCCGAGCCCGTGATCCAGCAGCAGGGCCTCGACCGCGTGGTCGTGCAGCTGCCCGGCGTGCAGGACGTGGCACGCGCCAAGACCATCATCGGCCGCACCGCGACGCTGCAGTTCCGCCTCGTGGAGACCGACATCGCCGCCGCCGCCGAAACGGTGCCCGAGCGCCTGGGGGCCGGCGAGACGATGCCGCGCATGGTGGGCCTCAAGCGCGACGTCATCGCCACCGGCGAGCAGCTGGTGCAGGCCAGCGCGACGATCGACCGCGACCAGCGCCCGGCCGTGAGCGTGCGCCTAAACGACGTCGCCGGCCGCGCGATGCGCCAGACCACGCGTGAGAACCTCGGCAAGCCGATGGCGATCATCCTGTACGAGAAGGGCAAGGGCGAGGCCATCTCGGTGGCCACGATCCAGGGCGAGTTCGGCAACGACTTCCAGATCACCGGCAACTTCACGCCCCAGGAAACCGCCGACATGGCGCTGCTCACGCGCGCCGGCGCGCTGGCTGCGCCGATGGAGGTGATCGAGGAGCGCACCATCGGCCCGAGCCTGGGTGCCGAGAACATCGCCAAGGGCTTCGACAGCGTGCTGTACGGCTTCATCGCGATCGCGGTGTTCATGTGCGCGTACTACCTGCTGTTCGGCGTGTTCAGCAGCATCGCGCTCGCCTTCAACCTGCTGTGCCTGGTGGCCGTGCTGAGCATGATGCAGGCCACGCTCACGCTGCCGGGCATCGCGGCCATCGCGCTGACGCTGGGCATGGCCATCGACGCCAACGTGCTGATCAACGAGCGCGTGCGCGAGGAACTGCGCGCCGGGCTGTCGCCGCAGCAGGCCATCCACAAGGGCTACGAGGCCGCCTGGGGCACCATCCTCGACAGCAACATCACGACGCTGATCGCGGGCCTGGCGCTGCTGGCCTTCGGTTCGGGCCCGGTGCGCGGCTTCGCCGTCGTGCACTGCCTGGGCATCCTGACGAGCATGTTCTCGGCGGTGATGTTCTCGCGCGGCCTGGTCAACCTCTGGTACGGCCGCCAGAAGAAGCTCAAGAGCGTGTCCATCGGCCAGGTCTGGAAGCCCGGCGAGGCGCGGCCCGAGCTCGACGACGCGCGGCTCGACGACGCCAAGCCCTGAAGCGGGAGCACAGCCATGGAATTCTTCCGCATCAAGAACGACATCCCGTTCATGCGCCACGTGCTGGTGCTGAACGTCATCTCGTTCATCACCTTCGGCCTGGCGGTGTTCTTCCTCGTCACCAAGGGCCTGAACCCGTCGATCGAGTTCACCGGCGGCACGCTGGTGGAGGTGGAATACGCCAGCACGGCCGACATCAACCGCACGCGCGCCAGCGTCGAGCAGCTGGGCTTCGGCGAGGTGCAGGTGCAGAAGTTCGGCACCAGCCGCGACGTGCTGATCCGCCTGCCCGTGCGTGGCGACCTGAAGCAGGACAAGGTGTCCTCGCTGGTGTTCGACACGCTGTGCAAGGCTGAGCAGGGCACCAGCGGCACCAAGCAGTACACCACGCCGCAGGGCGAGCAGGTCAGCCGCCCCGCCTGCACCAAGGCCGACGGCAGCGAGCCGCTGAAGCTGACGCGCACGGAGTTCGTGGGCCCGAGCGTCGGTGCCGAGCTCTACACCAACGGCGCGCTGGCGCTGGGCGTGACGATCTTCGGGATCATGGCCTACCTGGCGATGCGCTTCGAGTGGAAGTTCGCCGTCGCCGGCATCGTGGCCAACCTGCACGACGTGGTCATCATCCTGGGCTTCTTCGCCTTCTTCCAGTGGGAGTTCTCGCTGGCGGTGCTGGCGGCCATCCTGGCGGTGCTGGGCTACTCGGTGAACGAGTCGGTGGTGATCTTCGACCGCATCCGCGAGAGCTTCCGCAAGTACCGCAAGCTCGACACGCCGCAGACCATCGACCGTGCCATCACCAGCACCATCAGCCGCACCGTCATCACCCACGGCAGCACGCAGATCATGGTGCTGAGCATGCTGATCTTCGGCGGGCCGACGCTGCACCACTTCTCGGTGGCGCTGACCATCGGCATCCTGTTCGGCATCTACTCGTCGATCTTCGTCGCCGCCGGCATCGCGATGTGGCTGGGCGCCAAGCGTGAAGACCTCGTGAAGCTAGGGACCAAGGACCATGACCCGAACGACCCCAACGCCGGGGCCGTGGTGTAGAGTGAACTTCTTCACGATCCGCTAGCGCGCAACCTCCTCTCCACATGGCCCTTGCCGCCTCGCCCGACTCCCTGGCCGGACAGGCGCGACGGCTCTACACCGAGGAGCTGGTCAAGGGCCTGACGCACGTGGTGCAGGCCACGCTCGACCAGGCCCGCACGCTGCTCGACAAGCCGTCCGAGCACGGCACCATGATGCGGCGGCGCGATCTGGTGCAGGCGCTGATGAAGGGCGCCCAGGGCTGGCATCGCGGCATGGTGGCCGGCCTGCGCCGGGTGCTCACCCAGGGCGCCACGGCCTCGCGGCCGCTGGACCTGCCGCCGCCGGGCGGGCGCGACTCGCTCACGCTGGTGCCCGACGACACCATCGAGCTCGAGATCGTCACCTCGCGGCTGGCGCTGGCGGTGATGGACCGCGCGAGCTGGGAGTTCGCCGACCTGCGCTCGCGCGTGGCCCATCTGGAGGGCCGCACCGAGCTCGAGCCGCACGACATGCTGCGCGCCCATGTGCTGGCGCGCATCGTCTTCGACGCCTGGCGCGGCGCCGGCCTCACGCTGGAGGGCTGGCGCGAGGTGCAGGCGACGCTGCACGACGAGCTGGCCGCGCTGGTCGAAGAGGCTTACCACGAGACCAACCGCTGGCTCGTGGAGCAGAAGGTGCTGCCCGAGGTCGACCTGCGGCCGTTCATCAAGCGCTCGCGCACGCATCCGCACGCCCAGATGGGCTTCGGCGGCTGGACGACCAGCTTCGCGGGCGACGGCAATTCGGCGTCGATGGCGCTGGGCTCGCCCTCCGAGTACCCCAATTCCGCCGGGTTCGCGGGGCCGGGCCGCGGCCACGGGCCCTGGATGGGCGGCGGCGGGGGCGGTGGCGCGAGCCGCCAGGTCGGCGAGGAAACCCGCCTGATGACGCGGGCGGCGCCGCTGGCGCGCAGCCGCGAGCACGCCGAGGCCGTACTCGGCCGCCTGAACCGGCTGATCGGCCGCCACGTGCCCAGCTTTTCGGCCAGCACGCGCAACGCCGGCCTGGAGCGGCCGGCGCCGGTGATGTCGCCGGGGCTGGCACGCGCCATCGACTCCGCCGAGAAGGGCATCCGCCAGCGCGTGGCGCCCACCACGCAGCGCGGCGAGCCGATGGTCACCACGCCGGTGCTGCTCGACGAGCTGCACCACCGCAAGCAGGCCCTCAAGAAGGCCGCGGCCACGCCCGAGGAGCGCGCCACCATCGAGATCGTGGCGCTGCTGTTCCAGAGCATCCTCACCGAAGACCGCATCCCGCCGGCCGTGCGCGTGTGGTTCGCGCGGCTGCAGATGCCGGTGCTGCGCGTGGCGGTGTCCGAGCCCGACTTCTTCGCCACCATCGACCACCCCGCGCGCCGCCTGATCGACCGCATGGGCGCCTGCGTGATGGGCTTCGACAGCGCCGCCGCCGGCGTGAACGAGGCGCTCGAGAAGGAGATCAAGCGCATCGTGCAGGTCGTCGAGGCCTACCCCGACACCGGCCGCCGCGTCTTCCAGACCGTGCTGATCGAGTTCGAGAAGTTCCTGGAGCACTACTTCAAGAACGAGAACGAGATGACCAAGCGCGGCGTCTCGCTGGCCCAGCAGGTGGAGCAGCGCGAGACGATGGCCATCCAGTACACCATCGAGCTGCGCCGCATGCTCAACGAGGTGCCGGTGCAGGAGGGCGTGCGCCAGTTCCTGTTCCATGTGTGGGCCGACGTGCTGGCGACCGCCGGCATGCGCCACGGCGCGCAGGGCGAGCAGACCAAGGCCATGAAGCGGGCCGCGGCCGACCTCATCTGGAGCGCCAGCGCCAAGGTCACGCGCGAGGAGCGCGCGGAGGTCATCCGCCGCCTGCCGCTGCTGCTGAAGAGCCTGCGCGAGGGCATGGCCAACGCCGGCATGGACCAGCCCCGGCAGGACGAGCACATCCAGCAGCTCAACAACTCGCTGGCGGCAGCCTTCACCGCCAAGGCGGCCGTGATCCCCGACGACCGCCTGCGCGAGCTGATGGAGCGGCTCGAAACGCTGGAGGAGCTGCTGCCCGACGCCGCCGACGTGGAGATCGACGAGAGCATGGTGCTCGACCTCTCGGGCCACCAGAGCAGCGAGCTCGAGGTGGTGCTCGAGGGCGGCAGCATGCCGACGCCGGCCATGGTGGCCTGGGCGCGTGAGCTGCAGGTGGGCAGCTGGTACATGCTCGACCGCGGCGGCCACACCGAGCCCGTGCAGCTGAGCTGGCACGGCCTGCGCAAGCAGCTGAGCCTGTTTGTCACGCCGCAGGGCCGCTGCGTGCTGTTCCAGCAGCACCGCCTGGCCAGCTATCTGCAGGCCGGCCTGATCGTTCCTGCGCAGGACGAGGCGCTCACCGTACGCGCCACGCGCAGCGCGCTGGCCAAGCTGGACGTCGACGCGTCGCGCTTGCTGTCATAGCGGCTCGGCCAAGTCCCATGCGCGGATCCGGCTCCGCCGGGCCGCTGCATGAGCCCCCTCGGGGGGTGGCGAGCGCTAGCGAGCCTGGGGGCTCAATGAATCACGCGGTCGTCTGAATCGACGAACAGTTCGTCGAGCACCAGCGCATCGGGCTCCTCGCCCAGGCTCCAGAACACCATCAGCACGATGATCTTCAGGTCGTCGAGCTCGATGCGGGCGTTGCCCACGGCCAGCGCGCGGTCGATGACCATCTCGCGCATGGCTGGCGCCATGACGCCGGCGCTTTCGAGGAAGGCGATGAAGCCGATGGAATCGTCGCCCAGCACCTCGCGCTCGTGCGCGGTGTAGATGCGCAGGCTGCCGGGTTGCGGTTGCAGGCGCGTGAGCGCCTCGCCGTCGCTCTCGGCCGTGTGGGCCAGGCCGTCCAGCCACTTGAGCGCGTCGTTGATCTCCTCGGCCTCGAAGCCCACCGCGCTGAGCTTGCGCGACAGCTGCTTGGGCTCCGGACAGGCGTCGGGGCGCCAGTAGTTCTCGTAGAGGTAGACCAGCACGTCGAACATGCGAACCACTATACCCGAGCCCCGGTGCGCGCCAGGGTGCGGGAAGTCGCCGATGCGGCCGGGCCGCCTCAGCCTTTGACGAGCCGTTGGTACAGCCCGCCGGGCAGGCGCGCCACGCGGCCCTCGAGCTCCAGTTCCAGCAGCCGGGCCGACAGCACCGCGGCGCTCTCGCCGGTGCGTGCGAGCAGCGCGTCCAGCGTCACCGGGTCGTGGCCCAGGGCCGCCATCAGCGGATCGGCCGCCGGCGCTTCAGGCGTCGGTGACAAGGGCAGTGAGCGCTGGCCCCGAAGCTCCTCGACGATGTCCTCGGCCGTCTCCACCAGCTTGGCGCCCTGGCGGATGAGCGCGTGGCAGCCGCGGGCCTGCGGCGAGTGGATCGAGCCCGGGATGGCGAACACCTCGCGCCCGGCCTCGCTGGCCAGGCGCGCCGTGATCAGCGAGCCCGAGGCCAGCGCGGCCTCCACCACCAGCGTGCCCTGGGTGAGGCCGGCGATCAGCCGGTTGCGCTCGGGGAAATGCTCGCGCAGCGGCGGCATGCCCGGCGCGTACTCGGACACCAGCGCGCCGCCGCCGGCGATGCGGTGCGCCAGGGCGCGGTGGCGCGCCGGGAACACGCGGTCGGGGCCGGTGCCGACCACGGCCACCGTGGCGGCACCGCCGTAGGCGTGGGCTTCGAGGGCGCCCTCGTGCGCTGCGGCGTCAATGCCCAGGGCCAGGCCCGACACCACCACCCAGCCCTGTGCCGCCAGCGCGCGGGCGAAGGCGCGCGCGTTCTCCAGGCCCTGCGGCGTGGCGCCGCGGCTGCCGACGATGGCCAGCGCCGGCCTCGACAGGGCGGCCGGATCGCCCTGCACGTACAGCAGCAGCGGTGGGTCGGCGGTCTGCAGCAGCAGGTGCGGAAAGCGTGGGTCGCCGGGCGCCAGCACGTGGCGATCGGGCCCGCCGGCGAGCCAGGTGTGCGCGGCAGCGAGCCGGGTCTGGAACTCGGCGTCGGGCTCGGCGTGCAGGGCCTGCGCGACCGCATCGCCGGCCAGCTGGCGCAGCGTGGTCAGCGTGGTGGCGAGCACCGCTTCGGGTGATCCACACGCGGCCAGCAGCCGGCGCGCCGTGCCGCGGCCCACGCCGGGCGTGGCCAGCAGGCGGAACCAGGCGTCGAACTCGGCCGGCTCCATGCTCGGCGGGGTGCGCGGCGCCGGGCCGGGCGGCGCCGTCAGGGCTGGGTGAAGCGGTCGCCGGCGCGCACCGGGTCCTGCACGCTCAGCACCAGCGCGTACGAGACACGGTCGAACACGCGGAACACGAACATCAGGCCGTGGCGCTCGTCGGGCAGGCGCATCGGCGCCTTGTCGGCCGAGGTGCGGTCGATGGCGTCGCGGCCGGCGCGCCAGACGGCGAGGATGTGGCCGCGCTCGAGGCCGTCGCGCTGGCCGCGGTTGATGGAGACGATCTGGTTCTGGCCGGCGCGCACGCCGTCGCCGTAGACCGAGACGATGCGGCCGTCGACCGGGTTGGCCGGCGAGCGCGGCACGTAGGCCACCAGCTCCTGCTGCGGCACCGGGCTCAGGCGGTCGCCGACGCTGGCCTCGATGCGCGTGCTGGTGACGCGGAACGTGGCCGGCACCAGGGCCGGCTTGCCGTCGATGGTGGTGCTGCCCTGCGGCCGAACGGCCTCGGCGGTGCCGACGTAGCGGCCCTCGAAGCCCAGCACCTCTTTCGTGACCGGGTCGGCCAGCGGCGTGAGTTCGCGGAACAGGCGGAAGTCGCGCGCGCCTTTCAGGTCGCCACGCACGTAGGCGGTCTCGCCGCGCGACACCATCACGCGGCCTTCCTGCGTGGCCACGACCCGCGGTGCGTTGTCGAGCTCGTTGCCGTTGAACACCACGGCTTCGTTCAGGAAGGGGCCGATCAGGTTCAGCGGGATGGCGGCGATGGCGCCGTTGTCGAGCAGCTCCGAGCGCACGCGCGGCGACAGCTTGACGGTGTTGGTGGGCTCGCTGCCGGTCGGCGCGCCGGCCATGCGCAGGCGCGCCATGCCGTTGACCTTCTCGAGCACCAGCACCTGGCCGGGGTAGATCAGGTGCGGATTGCGGATCTGCTCGAGGTTCATGCCCCACAGCTCGGGCCAGCGCCACGGCGAAGTGAGGAACAGCGTCGAGATGCCCCACAGCGTGTCGCCCGGCTTGACGGTGTGCGAGTCGGGCGCGTTGGGGGCCAGCTCGGACAGCGGCACGCCCGCCGAGGCGACGCGCTGCGCGGTGTCGCGCCACTCGGGCAGCACCGGCAGCCGGCCGGTCTGCGCCCAGGCCGCGGCAGAGGCACCGGTGGCCAGGGCCGTGGTGGCTTGCAGCAGCAGGCGGCGTCGGGGCAGGGAGGTGGGGTGGGTCACGCTGCGGGTCTCCGGACGGCGATCGGGGCGATGCCAGAATGTGCGCCCTCGCCCTGTGCCGACGAACCGGAAGCCGGCCGTCGCCCGGGCGAAGAATGTGCGGCGACAATCTTCATACAGTTTGGAAGATTCTGCCTCTAAACCCTTGATGCCGCAAACAAAGTGAGCGTCGACTCTGGCGCGTTCCGGACCGTTTCCACGGCCCGGCGTTGCCACCGATCGACAGCTGTTGCGACCTGTTTCGCTGCCCCATCCGCGCCATGGCCCATCTGACCATCCTCCGTTACCCAGACCCGCGCCTGCACACCGTGGCCCGCCCGGTGGCCGTGGTGGACGAGCGCATCCGCACGCTCGCAGCCGACATGCTGGAGACGATGTACGCCGAGCACGGCGTCGGCCTGGCGGCCACGCAGGTCGACGTGCACGAGCGCCTCATCGTGATGGACACCTCCGACTCGCGCGACCGGCCGCTGGTGCTGGTGAACCCCGAGATCGTCTGGGCCAGCGACGAGATGGCGGTGGTCGAGGAGGGCTGCCTGTCGGTGCCGCAGGTCTACGACAAGGTCGAGCGCCACGCCCGCGTGAAGGTGCGCGCGCTCGACCGCGACGGTCAGCCCTTCGAGATGGACGCCGAGGGCCTGAGCGCGGTGTGCGTGCAGCACGAGATGGACCACCTGCGCGGCAAGGTGTTCGTCGAGTACCTGAGCCTGCTCAAGCGCGACCGCATCCGCACCAAGATGCTCAAGCGCACCCGCGACGAGCAGCGGGCGCGGGCCTGAGCGCCGGGCGGCCGCGGCACCGATGCGCATCGCCTTCGCCGGCACGCCCGAGTTCGCCCGCGTCGCGCTGGAGGCGTTGCACGCCGCCGGCCACGAGCTGGTGCGCGTGCTCACGCAGCCCGACCGCCCGGCCGGCCGCGGCCTGAAGCTGCAGCCATCGCCGGTGAAGCAGTTCGCGCTGGCGCACGGCCTGCCGCTGGCGCAGCCGCGCAGCCTGCGCCTGGACGGCAAGTTCCCCGACGAGGCCGCGGCCGCGCGCTCGCTGCTGCAGGCCGACGCGCCCGAGCTGATGGTGGTGGCCGCCTACGGCCTGATCCTGCCGCGCTGGGTGCTGGAGCTGCCGCCGCGCGGCTGCCTCAACATCCACGGCTCGCTGCTGCCGCGCTGGCGCGGCGCGGCGCCGATCCAGCGCGCCATCGAGGCCGGCGACGCCACCACCGGCATCACGCTGATGCAGGTGGACGAAGGCCTCGACACCGGCGCCATGCTGCTGGCCGAGGCCTTGCCCATCGGCGCCGACGACACCACGGCCACGCTGCACGACCGCCTCGCGGCGCTGGGCGCCCGGCTCGTGGTGGACGGCCTGGCGCGGTTGCAGGCCGGCACGCTGCCGGCCACGCCGCAGCCGGCCGAGGGCGTGAGCTACGCGCACAAGATCGACAAGGCCGAGGCGGCGCTCGACTGGGCGCAGGCGGCGGCCGTGCTGGAACGCCGCATCCGCGCCTTCGACCCGTTCCCGGGCTGCACCGCCACGGTGGACGGCGTGGCGCTGAAGGTGTGGCGCGCCGCCGCCGTGCCCGGTGGCCCGGCCGGCACGCCGCCCGGCACGCGCCTGGACGCCGGCCGCGGCCGTCTGGTGCTGGCCTGCGGCGACGGCGCGCTCGAGCTGCTGGAGCTGCAGGCCGCCGGCGGCCGCCGCCTGCCGGTAGCCGACTTCCTGCGCGGCCTGGCCGGCGGCTGAGCGGACCCAAGCGCGGGCCCGGGCGCGGGCCCGGGCGCGGGCTCAAGCAGCCGGGCCGCCCGGCCGATATCCGCCGCATGAGCCCGAAAGCCCGCCGACCCCTGTGCCTGCTCGTGCTGGCCGCGCCGCTGCTGTTGGCGGGCTGCGACCTGCTGGGCATCGAGTCACCCGAGAAGGTCGCCGCCAAGAAGGAGGCCGAGGGCAAGGCCATCGGCGCCGGCTGCCGCCACTCGGCCCGCTCGGTCGAGGCCTGCTACGAGCTCAACAAGCGCGCCGACAAGGCCGCCATCTTCGCCGGCTGGAAGGAGATGAACGAGTACATGGCCGAGAACAAGATCGAGGCCGTGCCGCCGCCGCCCCCGCCGGCGGCCGACGCCGAAGAATCCGACGGCGAGCCGAAGAAGAAGTCCGCCACCGGCAAGGCCGGCGCCGACGGCGCCGATCAGGTCGCCGAGAAGAAGTCGCACTGACGACACCCCGGCTGGCGCCCGCGACACCACGTCGCGCCGGGCCGCATCCTGTCGCACGGCAGCGGCATTCCGCGCCAGCGGCCTGCAGCATGCGGGCATTCCCCATCAGGAGCCCGCCCATGCATCCCCATCCCGCCCGCCGTTCCCTGCTGCGCCTGGCCGTCCCGGCCGTCCTGGGCGCCGTCGCGCTGCTGCCGCTGGCCGCACAGGCCGAGCGCGTCACCGGCAGCGGCCGCACCGCCACCGAAGCACGCACGCTGCCGCCGTTCCAGGGCGTGGCGCTGTCGGGTTCGATGGACCTGGTGGTGCGCCAGGGCGCCACGCAGGCCGTGGAGGTGCAGGTCGACGACAACCTGCTGCCCTTCCTGGAGACCGAGGTCGTGGGCAGCGGCGCCGACGCCCGGCTGCAGGTGCGCTGGAAGCGCGGCATGTCGATCTACAACGCCCGCACCGCCAAGGTGAGCGTCACGGTGCCGAAGCTCACGTCGCTGGCCGCCTCGGGCTCGGGCGACATGACGGTGGAGCCCTTCGAGACGCCGTCGCTGTCGATCCGCGTCTCGGGCTCCAGCGACACGCGGCTGGCGAAGCTCACGACCGCCGAGCTGGACATCAGCATCTCTGGCAGCGGCGACGTGCAAGGTGCCGGCACGGCGACGAAGCTGAAGATCGACGTCGCCGGCAGCGGCGACGTCAAGCTCGGCGGCATGAAGTCCGACGACGTGCAGGTCAGCATCGCCGGCAGTGGCGACGCCAGCGTGCACGCCGACAGGGCGCTGCAGGTGCGCATCGCCGGCAGCGGCGACGTCACCTACACCGGCAACGCCACGAACGTGAACGCCAAGGTCGCCGGCAGCGGCAGCGTCAACAAGCGCTGAGCCGCACGGCGCCGCCGCGGGCGCCGCTTGCAAGCCTGCAGCCCGGCGGGCCCGCCGGCTCAGGGAAAATCCGGGGGTGTCCGCCACGCCCCCATCCGCCCCCGACCTGGCCCTGCCAGCCCCGCCACCACCCGTGTGGCGCCACCCCGAGTTCTCGCGCGGCGCGCGCGACATGCTCGCCACCTCGCTGGGCATCGGGGCCTGGGGGCTGATCACCGGCGTGGCCATGGGCAACAGCGGCCTGCCGATGCCGCTGATGCTGATGATGTCGCTGCTGGTGTACGCCGGCAGCGCACAGCTGGCGACGCTGCCGCTGCTGGCCAGCGGCGCGCCGGTGCTGGTGGTGTGGGCCACGGCGCTGTGCGTGAACCTGCGCTTCCTGATCTTCTCGGCCCAGTGGCGGCCGTACTTCGCGCACCTGCCGCGCCGCCGGCGGCTGGCGCTGTCGTACTTCATGGCCGACCTGAACTACGTGCTGTTCATGCGCCGCTTCCCCGAGCCGAAGCCGGCGCCCGAGCAGCTGCCCTACCTGCTGGGCGGCGCCACCACCAACTGGCTGAGCTGGCAGGTGCCGTCGATCCTGGGCATCGTCTTCGCCGACAGCGTGCCGGCGCACTGGGGCATTGGCTTCGCGGGCACGCTGGCGCTGCTGGGCGTGGGCCTGTCGCTGGTGTCCGACCGCTTCACGGCGGTGGCCGGCGCCGTGGCCGGCTGCGCCGCGGTGGCGGCCTATGCGCTGCCGCTGAAGCTGAACATCCTGGTGGCCATCGCCGCGGCCGTGGCCATCGGCGTGCTGATGGACCACGCGGCGCCACGCCGCGCGCAAGCCGGGGGCGGGCGATGAACGAGCTGAGCGCCTGGTCGCTGGGGCTGGCCATCCTGGGCCTGGCGGCCATCACCCTCTTCACCCGCGGCTTCTTCCTGATCCCCGAGCGCGAGTGGCCGCTGCCGGGCTGGCTGCGCGAAGGCCTGCGCTATGCGCCGCTGGCCGCGCTGGCGGCCGTGGTGGTGCCGGAGATCATCAGCACGCAGGGCCGCTTCGTCGCCACCTGGGCCGACGCGCGGCTCTTCGGCGCGGCCGCGGGCGCGGCCTGGTACTTCTGGCGCCGCGACATCCTGGGCACCATCCTGTGCGGCATGCTGGTGTACCTGCCGCTGCGCCTGGGGCTCGGCTGGGTGTGACGCCCTGCCGGGGTTGCGCCGGGGGCGCTGCCTAGAATCGCCGCCCAGACTGAACGGGCGTCGACATCGGGCCACCGGCGCGACGACGACCGCTGGAGAACCGATCCATGAACGTGCTTCGCCTCGCCGACCTGGTGGCTGCCGGTCGCGTGAAGGGGGCCCGGGTGTTCATCCGCGCCGACCTCAACGTGCCGCAGGACGACAGCGGCCGCATCACCGAGGACACCCGCATCCGCGCCAGCGTGCCGGCCATACGCATGGCGCTCGATGCCGGCGCTGCCGTGATGGTGACCAGCCACCTGGGCCGCCCCACCGAAGGCGAGTTCAAGCCCGAGGACAGCCTGGCCCCGGTGGCCGCGCGCCTGGCCGAGCTGCTGGCCTGCCCGGTGCCGCTGGTGTCGAACTGGGTCGACGGCGTCGAGGTGCAGCCGGGGCAGGTGGTGCTGCTGGAGAACTGCCGCCTCAACAAGGGCGAGAAGAAGAACAGCGAGGCGCTGGCGCAGAAGATGGCCGCGCTGTGCGACATCTACGTCAACGACGCTTTCGGTACCGCACACCGTGCCGAGGGCACGACCTACGGCATCGCGCAGTTCGCCAAGGTGGCCTGCGCCGGCCCGCTGCTGGCGGCCGAGATCGACGCGATCAGCAAGGCCCTGGCCGCGCCGAAGCGTCCGCTGGTGGCCATCGTGGCTGGCTCCAAGGTGTCGACCAAGCTGACCATCCTGAAGGCCCTGTCCGACAAGGTGGACGGCCTGATCGTCGGCGGCGGCATTGCCAACACCTTCAT
>JAIXTY010000123.1 GCA_027483705.1 Rubrivivax sp. | reverse complement strand
TGCACGCCGGCGCCGCCCCCGACCCCGCCACCGGCGCGCGCGCCGTGCCGCTGCACCTGAGCACGAGCTTCGTGTTCCAGAGCGCCGACCATGCGGCGAGCCTGTTCAACCTGGAGCGCTCGGGCCACGTCTACAGCCGCATCAGCAACCCCACCAATGCGGTGCTGGAGGAGCGCATCGCGGCGCTCGAAGGCGGCTCGGGCGCGGTGGCCACCGCCAGCGGCCAGGCGGCGCTGACGCTGGCCATCACCACGCTGGCCGGCGCCGGCAGCCACATCGTCGCCAGCTCGGCCCTGTACGGCGGCAGCCACAACCTGCTGCAGTACACGCTGGCGCGCTTCGGCATCAGCACCACCTTCGTCAAGCCGGGCGACATCGACGGCTGGCGCGCCGCCGTGCGCCCCGAGACGAAGCTGCTGTTCGGCGAAACGCTCGGCAACCCCGGCCTCGACGTGCTGGACGTGCCTACGGTGGCCGCCATCGCCCACGACGCCGGCGTGCCGCTGCTGGTGGACAGCACCTTCACGACGCCCTGGCTGATGAAGCCCTTCGAGCACGGCGCCGACCTCGTGTTCCACAGCGCGACCAAGTTCCTGTGCGGCCACGGCACGGTGGTGGGCGGGCTGCTGGTGGACAGCGGCCGCTTCGACTGGAGTCGGGCCGAGCGGTTTCCGGAACTGAACCAGCCCTACGCCGGCTTCCACGGCATGGTGTTCAGCGAGGAGAGCACCGACGGCGCCTTCCTGCTGCGCGCGCGGCGCGAGGGCCTGCGCGACTTCGGCGCCTGCATGAGCCCGCACACGGCCTGGCTCATCCTGCAGGGCATCGAGACGCTGCCGCTGCGCATGGCGCGGCACGTGGCCAACACGCGCCGCATCGTCGAGTTCCTGAGCCGGCATGCGATGGTTTCGCGCGTGGGCTACCCCGAGCTCGACGGCCACCCGAGCCAGGCGCTCGCCGCGAAGCTGCTGCCACGCGGCTGCGGCGCGGTGTTCAGCTTCGATCTGGCGGGTTCGCGTCAGCAGGGCCGCGCCTTCATCGAGAGCCTGAAGATCTTCAGCCACCTGGCCAACGTGGGCGACTGCCGCTCGCTCGTCATCCACCCCGCCAGCACCACGCACTTCCGCATGGACGACGCGGCGCTCGCGGCGGCCGGCATCGGGCCGGGCACCATCCGCCTGAGCATCGGCCTCGAAGACGCCGACGACCTGATCGACGACCTGAAGCGCGCCTTCAAGGTGGCCGAGAAGGCGCGATGAGTGCCAGCCCCGCCTGGCCGGAGCCGCCGCAGCTGATCGAAGGCGTGCGGCTGCGCCTGCGCCGCACCATGCCCGACGACGCGGCGACGCTGTTCGCGCTGGTCGACGACACCGAGGTGATGCGCTACCTCGACTGGCCGCACCCCACTGGCGTGCCCGAAACACGCGTGCACCTGCAGGCGGTGGACGAGCGCTGGGCACGCGGGCAGGAGCACCAGTACCTCGTCGTGCGCAAGGCCGACGGCGTGGCGCTGGGCACCATCGCCTTCCGCCCGCGCGGCCACACGGCCGACTTCGGCTACGTGTTCGGCCGCGCGCACTGGGGCCAGGGCTACGGCACCGAGGCCGCGCGGCTGCTGGTGGGCTGGCTGCAGCGCCAGCGCGTGCTGGTGCGCCTGTGGGCCACCTGCGATGCCGACAACGCCGCCTCGGCCCGCGTGCTGCAGGCCGCCGGGCTGCTGCAGGAGGCACTGATGCGCCGCGCCAGCGTGCGGCCCAACCTCGGTGGCGCGATCCGCGACACGCTGCTCTTCGCCTGGGTGCGAGAGGAAGGCTCCCCCTCATGATGCTCACCGTGCAGGGCCGCCAGGCCTACGCCTACACCGGCGGCAAGCCCTTCGACCCCGCCCGGCCCTGCGTGGTGCTGGTGCACGGCGCCGTCAACGACCACTCGGTGTGGACGCTGCTGGCGCGCTGGGCCGCCAACCATGGCCACGGCGTGCTGGCCGTGGACCTGCCCGGCCACATGCGCAGCGAAGGCCCGGCGCTGCCGAGCGTGGAAGCCCTGGCCGACTGGCTGCTGGCGCTGCTCGATGCCGCCGGCGTGCAGCGGGCCGTGCTCGGCGGCCACAGCATGGGCTCGCTGGTGGCGCTGCAGGCCGCGGCGCAGGCGCCGGATCGTGCGGCCGGGCTGCTGATGTTCGGCACCTGCGTGCCGATGCCGGTGCCGCAGGCGCTGCTGGACCTGTCGCTGGCCGACGTGGGCGCGGCCATCGACCGCGTCGTCGGCTTCTCGTTCTCGACGCTGGCGGCCAAGCCCTCGTACCCGGGGCCAGGCGTCTGGCTACGAGGCGCGGCCCGCGGGCTGATGCACCAGGTGATGCGGGCCGGCGGCGACCCGCGTCTCTTCCACACCGACTTCAGCGCCTGCAACGCCTACACGCAGGGCCTGGCCGCGGCGGCACGCGTGCGCTGCCCGTCTTCGTTGGTGCTGGGCGCGCTGGACCAGATGACACTGCCGCGGGGCGCGCAGGCCGTGGCCCAGGCACTGGGGGCCACGGTGCATTCGGTGCCCGCCGGGCATTTCCTGATGCAGGAGGCCCCGGACGACGTGTGCCATGCGCTGAAGGCCGAGCTGGCGCGCTGCGCCATGGCTCCGGCCGCAGCGGGTGCCTGAACGGCATCGCCCCTGAGGCCGCGCTGGTCGGGCCGAAGCGCCAGGCCCCGATGACGCACCGCCGGCGTTCAGCCGGCTTTCAGCTTCGGGCCCGCGCGGCGTGACACAAAGCGCACGGTGGCCCGGGTTGTCGAGGCCCTGGCGTTTACCCCTGTGTGTAGGGTCGGGCCGCTTTCGCAGACTCCCGCCGCACAGCGCCACCCAGAGCGCCGAGCCGGAGACTTGTCGATGCCCACCGCACCGTTCCTGCGCCGCGCTGCACGTGCGCTGGTCGCCCTGATCGCCTTGACCGGTGGCCTCGCCGCGACGGCCCAGACCCCCACCGCCACCCCCATCCGCATAGGCCTCATCGCGCCGCTGTCCGGTGGCTCGGCCGACTTCGGCACCAGCGTGCGCAACGGCGCGCAGCTGGCGGTGGCCGAGATCAACGCCGTCGGCGGCTACCTCGGGCGCCCGCTGGAGCTGGTGGTGCGCGACGACAAGGCCAACCCCGACGCCGGGCGCGCCGCCGCCGAAGACCTGGTGCTCAGGGAGAAGGTGGCGTACACGATCGGCTTCTGCAACACCGGCGTGGCGCTGAAGGCGCTGGACGTGTTCGAGTCGGCCAGGCACTTGCTGATGGTGCCGTGCTCGCAGGGCACGGCCGTGACGACGAAGACGCCGCCGGCCCAGAGCCACGTCTTCCGCATCGCCCCGGCCGACCACATGAACGCCCGCTTCCTGGTGCGCGAGGTCGTGGAGCGCCGCGGCCTCAAGCGCGTGGCCCTGCTGGCCGACCGCACTGGCTACGGCGACGGCGGCGTGAGGGACCTCACGGCCGAACTCGAGAAACGCCAGATGAAGCCGGTGTACGTGGGCCGCTTCGACCTGGGCACGCGCGACATGACCGAGCTGCTGCAGGCCGCGCGCGCCGCCGGCGCCGAGGCGCTGATCAACTACACCGTCGGCCCCGAGCAGGCCGCCACGGTGAAGAGCCGCGCCGCGATGGGCTGGAAGGTGCCCTACTTCGCGCCGTGGCCGCTGAGCTTTGCCAGCGTGCTGGCCGAGGCTGGCCCCGAGGCACTGGAAGGCACGCTGATGGCGCAGAGCGTCATCCAGGACGGCGCCAACGAGCGCCGCGCCTCCTTCCTGGCGCGCTACACGCGCCAGCACCCGACCGAGCGGCCCATCGGCAGCCTGATGGCCGCCGCCCAGAGCTACGACGCCGTCCACCTGATGCTGCGCGCGCTGTTCCAGACACGCGGCGACACCACCGGCCCGGCGCTGAAGGCCGCGCTCGAAGACCTGCGCGAGCCCTACCGCGGCGTCGTCAGCACCTTCGACCGGCCGTTCTCGAAGGACGACCACGACGCCTTCTCCGACCGCATGATCTGGCTGGGCGAGTGGCGCGGCGGGCGCATCGTGTACCACTACCCGGCGGACGCGAAGATGTCGTCGGTGCTGCGGCGCAAGGGCGAATAAGCCGCCGGACCAGGGCGCTTTCCGACTCAAGTCCGTTTCAACGCTGCCGAAACTGCGGGTGCATCGCGGCCCAGGGTGGGCCCGAGCCTACCAACCCCCGCAACGGAGACAGCTCCATGAATGTTCGCACCCTCTCCCGCTGGCTGATCGGCGCCACCGTCGTCATGGGCCTGCAGGCCCCGGCCCTGTCGCAGGAAGTCGGCACGCGCGACGAGGCCAAGGCCATGGTCGACGCCGCCGTCGCCCACGTGAAGAAGGTCGGCCCCGAGAAGGCCTTCAAGGACTTCACCGACAAGTCCAACAAGGACTGGCAGAAGAAGGACCTGTACGTCTTCGCCTTCAGCATGCAGGGCCTGACGATGGGCCACGGCGCGAACGACAAGCTCGTCGGCAAGAACCTGATCGAGCTGAAGGACCCCAACGGCAAGCTGCTGATCCAGGAACTGCGCAACACCGCCCAGAAGGGTGGCGGCTGGGTCGACTACGAGTGGCCGCACCCGCAGACCAAGAAGATCGAGAGCAAGGTCTCCTTCGTCCGCAAGACCGACGGCTTTGATGGCTTCGTCGGCGTCGGCGTCTACCGCTGAGCCCCGGGGCCGGCCACGGCCCTGATCCACCAAGCCCATCACGCGGGGCGCCGTGCGCCCCGCGGCATCGAAGGACATGCCCATGTTCCGCTGGATTTCCAATGCGCCCATCGGCGTGAAGGTGGCGCTGGCCCCGGCGCTGGCCGTTGCCTGCATGCTGCTCGTCGGCGGCCTCGGCCTGTTCGCCAACCACCGGCTCGCGCTGTCGCTGGCCACGCTTGGCGAGGGCAACGTGCCGCAGATCGCGGCCGCCGGGCAGCTGTCGATGCAGATCGCCGCCATCAACGGCAGCGTGAACCAGAGCCTGGCCTGGGAGGGCGTGGGCTTCAAGGAAGACAAGATCAAGGCGCTCGACCAGGACATCGTCAAGCGCCTCGACGACTACAGCAAGGCGCTGGCCACGGCACTCGAGGCCACCGCCGAGGGCAGCGGCCGCGAGCAGCTGGCCGCCGCCAAGACGAGCTTTGACCAGTACGCCAAGAGCACGCGCGACGCGCTGGACATCAAGAGCGGCATGGTCTCCAACGCAGCGTCGTTCATGACCACCATGGACGGCCACTACGCCGCCGTGAAGAAGGCGCTCGACGACCTGGTGGCGCTGCAGTCCGCCCACGCCCGTGAACGGGTCGGGCAGGGCCGTTCGCTGGCCGCCAGCAACCAGCTGGCCATCGGCGTCGGCCTCCTGCTGGCGCTGGCCGCGGCGCTGGGCATCTCGTGGCTGATGTCGCGCGTCATCGTGCGGCCGCTGGTCGATGCCGAGCGCGTGGCGCACGCCGTGGCCGAGGGCGACCTGTCCACCCGCCCGGCCGAGCCGGCCAGCGCCGACGCCACCGGCCGCGTGATCGCGGCGCTGGCCACGGCGCAGAGCCGCCTGTCCGAGGTCGTGGCCGGCATCCGCGCCAGCGCCGACCAGGTGAGCCAGGCCTCGACCGAGATCGCCCAGGGCAATGCCGACCTGTCCACGCGCACCGAGAACACGGCCGCCGCGCTGCAGCAGACCGCGGCCTCCATCGAGGAGCTGGCCACCACCATCCGCCACGGCGCCGACAACGCCCGCACGGCCGACACGCTGGCGCGCGACGCGTCCGACGTGGCCCGCCAGGGCGGCCAGGTCGTGGGTGACGTGATCGCCACCATGGACGAGATCAATGCCCAGGCCAAGAAGATCGGCGAGATCATCGGCGTCATCGACGGCATCGCCTTCCAGACCAACATCCTGGCGCTGAACGCCGCCGTTGAGGCCGCCCGTGCGGGCGAGCAGGGCCGCGGCTTCAGCGTCGTGGCCAGCGAGGTGCGCACGCTGGCGCAGCGCAGCGCCGACGCCGCGCGCGAGATCCGCACGCTCATCGGCACCTCGGTCGAGCGCATCGACGCCGGCGTGGGCAAGGTGCAGCTCGCGGGCCAGACGATGACGCGCATCGTCGGCGCCATCGAGCGCGTGTCCACCACCGTGGGCGAGATCTCCAGCGCCGCCACGCAGCAGGCGCAGGGCATCGAGCAGGTGAGCCAGGCGGTCTCGGAGATGGACCGCAACACGCAGCAGAACGCCGCGCTGGTGGAAGAGGCCACGGCCGCCACCGAGTCGCTGCGCACGCAGGCGCAGACACTGGCGTCGATGCTGTCGCGCTTCCGCACCGCCTGAGGCGCGGGCACGACGGCACGCGCCGGGCCGCCGTCAGCCGGCGGCCCGCAGCCAGGTCAGGCCGTCACTGACGGCCCGCGGCACGATGCCGCCGTGCGTACCCGTGTAGGGCTGGGTGCGGAAGTCGAAGGCCTCGAACCGGCGCGCCGCGAGCGCCTCGGCCCAGGGCACGTTGGACAGCACGTTGCCCTCGCTGGCGTGCGACAGCAACAGCCGCACCGGCAGCGCGCGGTACGCCGCGGCGTACGCCTCCTGCCAGCCCATCGCCGCGGGGTAGTAGCAGCCCAGCGACGCGTCGCAGGCCAGGTAGTGGCGGAACGCCTGCGTGCCCGCGGCCTCGGCCAGCAGGGCAAAGAGCACGAAGCCGCCGCCGTGCGAATGGCCGAACAGCGCACGCTGGGCGGGGTCGCCCCCGAACTGCGCGTGCACGTAGGGCAGCAGCTCGTCGCGGATCCACGCCAGGTGCGCGGCCTGCCCGCCACCCCCGGCCGGGTTGCAGGTGTTGGGCGGCACGAGATCGATCTCGCGCCGTGACGCGCTGTTGATGCCGACGACGATGACGCCCGTGCGCGAAGTGTCGGCGGCCGTCATGACGACGTCGAACCAGGTCTCGCCGTCCAGCACGAAGAGCACCGGCAGCGCCGAGCGCGGGCCTGCCGAGGCCGGTGGCAGGTAGATGCGCAAGGGGTAGTCGACGCCGATGCCCCGAGCGCGCAGCACGCGTGCATCGAGCGTGCCCTCCAGCGGCGGCGGCTCCGGCGTGCCGGTGCCGCCGCCCCCGCCGCAGCCCAGCAGCAGCGCCGGCAGGCCCAGCAGCAGCGCGCGCCGGTGCGCCGGGGACGAAGCGGCCGATGGGGCTGTCACGGGTTCAGGGCCTGGGCCAGCGTCATCGACGACAGGCCGCTGTGGCGGAAGAAGGCCGCGCTGGCATCGCCGGGCTCCAGCAGCGTTTGCTGCACCAGCGGCGCGAGCCCGGTGTGCGCCGGGTCGACCAGCAGCACGTGCCGCGGGGCGTCGCCCTCGTCGAGGCGATGCACCCAGTCCAGGCCGGCCAGCAGCTCGAGCAGCGGCTCGATCTGCAGCGCATCGGTGCGCAGCGCGTCGGCCAGCGCCGCCAGCGTGAGGCCGCGTGCGGCCCCGTGGCGCGCGCGCTCCAGCTGCGCCAGCACGGCCAGCGCGAGCTCGAAGCGCCAGCCGGGCACCGGCGGGCGCAGGCCCACGCGCATCGACAGGCTGGGCGCGTAGGCCGCGATCACGGCGCCCAGCAGCACGATCACCCACACCAGGTACACCCACAGCAGCAGGATCGGCACCGCGGCAAAGGTGCCGTAGACGGCGCTGTAGGTGGGCACGCTGTCCAGGTACCAGGCCAGCAGGCGCTTGGCGGCCTCGAAGGCCGCCGCCACGAACACGCCGCCGGCAATGGCGTGGCGCCAGCGCACGGCGGTGTTGGGCACGTAGTGGTACAGCCCGGCCGCCGCCAGCGCCAGCACGGCGAACTGCAGCAGCTCCAGCAGCAGCGACACGCCACCGGGCAGCGCCGCCACCCAGCCGCGCGACGCCGACACGGCGTACGAGGTGGCCGTGAGGCTCATGCCCAGCGCCAGCGGCCCCAGCGTCAGCGCGGCCCAGTACACGAGCACCCGCTGGCCCAGCGGCCGCGCCTTGCGCACGCGCCAGATGCCGTTGAGCGTGCGGTCGATCGTCAGCAGCAGGGCCAGGGCAGTCGCGACCAGCAGCACCAGGCCCAGCGTGCCCATGCCGCGTGCCTTGGCGGCGAAGTTCGTCAGGCCGCGCATCACCGGCCGCGCGATGTGGTCGGGCACGAGGTTCTGCAGGAAGTAGTCCTGCAGCGCGCGCTCGAAGCCCGAGAACATCGGGAACACCGTGAAGGCCGCGAGCATCACGGTGACCAGCGGCACCAGCGCGATCAGCGTGGTGAAGGTCAGGCTGCCGGCGGTCAGGCCCAGGCGGTCTTCCTTGAAGCGGCTGGCCAGCACGCGCAGCGTCTCCTGCCAGGGCCAGCGGCGCAGCGTGTCGGGCAGCTCGCGGGCCAGGCCGGCAGCGCGTGCCGCCGCACTGGCGTCGAGCGGGGCCTCGGGGGCCGGCAGGGACTTGGACATGCTGACTATCATGCCGCATGACCTCTGCCGAGACGCCGCCCGCCACCCCCGATCCCGTCGTGCAGCGTGCCCGGTCCATCGTGCTGGCCGCGGTGCTCGGACTCGTGGCCACCGGCCTGGCCTGGGAGCTCTGGCTGGCCCCCACCGGCCGCGGCACCTGGGCCCTGAAGGTGCTGCCGCTGGTGCTGTGCGTGGGTGGCCTGCTGCGGCACCGCCTGTACACCTACCGCTGGCTGAGCCTGCTGGTGTGGCTGTACTTCCTGGAAGCCGTCGTGCGTGCCACCACCGAAGGCGGCTGGTCGCAGGCGATGGCGCTGCTGCAACTGGCGCTGTGCCTGCTGCTGTTCGGCGCCAGCGGGCTGTACGTGCGCTGGCGGCTGCGCAACGGCAGGCGCCTGGCCGAGGCCGCCGCGGCTGCGGGAGAACCAGGCCCGTGAGCCTGGAGGCCGCGCTGCGCGCCGCCGTGGGCGAGGCCCAGGTGCTGACCGACGGCGACCTGAGCGCCTACGAGCAGGACTGGCGCCGCCGCTGGCACGGCCGCGCGCGTGCCGTGGTGCGGCCCGGCAGCACGGCCGAGGTGGCCGCCGTGCTGCGCGCCTGCGCGGCACACGGCACGCCGGTGGTGCCGCAGGGTGGCAACACCGGCCTCGTGGGCGGCAGCGTGCCCGACGGCAGCGGTACCCAGGTGCTGCTGAGCCTGCAGCGCCTGAACCGCGTGCGCGGCCTCGACGAGGCCAACCTCACGCTCACCGCCGAGGCCGGCTGCGTGCTGCAGACGCTGCAGCAGGCCGCCGCCGCGCGCGGCCTGCTGCTGCCGCTGAGCCTGGCGGCCGAGGGCAGCTGCACGCTGGGCGGCAACCTGGCCACCAACGCCGGCGGCACGCAGGTGCTGCGCTGGGGCAACACGCGCGAGCTGTGCCTGGGGCTGGAGGTCGTCACCGCCGCCGGCGAGGTGTGGGACGGGCTGAGCGGCCTGCGCAAGGACAACACCGGCTACGACCTGCGCGACCTGTTCGTCGGCAGCGAGGGCACGCTGGGCGTGATCACCGCAGCGACGATGAAGCTCGCGCCGCAGCCCGCGGCCGTCACCACGGCACTGGCGGCCTGCGACTCGCTCGACGGCTGCGTGGCGCTGCTGAACCTGGCGCGCGCCCGGCTGGGCGCCGGGCTCACGGGCTTCGAGGTCATGGGCCGCTTCGCACTCGATCTGGTGGCGCGGCACTTCCCCGCCCTGCCCCGCCCGCTGCCCGGCGCGCCGTGGACGGTGCTGCTGGAGCAGAGCGACGTCGAGGGCGAGGCGCCCGCCCGCGCGCGCTTCGAGCACCTGCTCGAGGCCGCGCTGGAGGCCGGCTGCGTGCACGACGCCGTCGTCGCCGAAAGCCTGGCCCAGAGCCGCGCGCTGTGGCACCTGCGCGAGTCGATCCCGCTGGCGCAGGCCGAGGAAGGCCTGAACATCAAGCACGACATCTCGCTGCCGGTGTCGGCCATCCCGCGCTTCTGCGCCCGCACCGACGCCCGGCTGGCGGCGCGCTGGCCCGGCGTGCGCCTGGTGAACTTCGGCCACCTGGGCGACGGCAACCTGCACTACAACGTGCAGGCACCCCCCGGCGAGGACGGCCGCCGCTTCCTGGCTGAGCACGAGCACGCCGTCAACCAGGTGGTGTTCGACAGCGTGGCTGATGAAGGCGGTTCGTTCTCGGCCGAACACGGCATCGGCGCCCTCAAGCGCGACGAACTCGCGGCGCGCAAGCACCCGGTGGCGCTGTCGATGATGCGGGCCATCAAGCAGGCGCTCGACCCGCAGGGGCTGCTCAATCCCGGCCGCGTGCTCTGAGGCCGGCGGCGGCTGCACGCCGGCTACTGCACCGGCCCCTTCAGCGCCGCCGGCAGCGGGATGGCCACGGTCTCGATGCCTTCGTCGAGCAGCGCCTGCCGCTCCTCGGGCGAGGCCTGCCCGCGGATGCCACGGTGCGCCGTCTCGCCGTAGTGGATGCGGCGTGCCTCCTCGGCGAAGCGCTGGCCGACGTCCTCGGTGTCGTTCATCAGCTGGCGCACGGCCTGCAGCCACGCGGCCTGCAGGTCGGCCGGCCGTGTGATGGCCTGGCCCTGGGGCTGTGCCGGCGGCGGGGCCGGCGCCTGCGCGCCTGAGAGGTTCAGGCGCGGCGCCGACAGCCGCCGGGCCACGGTGCCGTCGTTGCACATCGGGCAGGCCAGCAGCCCGCGCGAGCGTTGGGACTGGTAGTCGTCGTCCGAGGCGAACCAGCCCTCGAAACCGTGACCCTGACTGCAGTGCAGGTCGTAGACCTTCATCGTGCGGTCATGCTACGTCGTGCACGTTCTCCGCGCTCATCCAGGCCCATGGACGATTCCCGTTCAACGCCGCCTGCAGCCAGTGCAGGCCGATCAGCGTCTTCACATCGCTCAGCTGGCCGGCGGCATCGAGCGCCGACAGCGTCGACAACGGCATCGTGACGGCCTCGACGAACTCGCCGGCGTCCGGTCGCGCCGCACCGGCCACCAGCCCGCGGGCGAACCACAGCGCGATGCCCTCGCTGCTGTAGGCCGGCGCGTTGTGGATCCAGCCGGCCCAGGCCCACTCCTGGGCGGTGTAGCCGGTCTCCTCGAGCAGTTCGCGCCGGGCGCAGTCGATGGTGGGTTCGCCCGGCTCGCGCTTGCCGGCCGGCCATTCGAGCAGCACCCGGTCGATCGGGTAGCGGTGCTGCCGCACCAGCACGACCCGCGGATCGGGCCCGTCGTCGAGCAGCGGGATCACCGCCACCGCACCCGGGTGGCGGATGTACTCGCGCGTGGCGGTGGCGCCGTCGGGCAGCCGCACGGTGTCGCGGTGCACCTCGAGGAAGCCGCCGCTGAGCAGCGTCTCGGCACTGACGAAGCGCTCGCGCAGGTGGGCGTCGGCGGCTTCGTCGGCGGTGCTCATCGGCTCAGGGCGTGTCGGGCATCGCGTCGCCGCGGCCGCCCCGGCGCAGGTAGCGCCAGACGAAACCCGGGAACGCGAAGGTCAGGAACAGGCAGCCCATCGCGGCGTAGAACTGCCAGCCCTGCGCCTGCCGCCGGCCGAGGTGGTCTTCGATCAGGAAGCCCAGGGCCAGCACGGCGCCCAGCAGCAGCAGCAGCTCGAGCAGCCGCCAGGCCAGCGCCTTCGGGGCGCGGCGCGGGCCGACGATGAACAGGCGCTCGTTGACGAAGGGCAGGTTGGCCGCCACGAGCGCGGCGAGGATGACGGCCCAGACTTCGGCGGCGTGGTTCATCAGCTGGTGAAGGTGCGCTGGATGGCGTCGCGGCACACGGCCATCAGGCCACCCGAGAACAGGCCGAACAGCAGCACGGCCGCGCCGTTGAGCGCCAGCAGCGCCGTGACACCCTGGCCCTGCACCGGCACGGCCTGGCCGGTGGGCTCGTCGAACCACATCACCTTGACGACTCTCAGGTAGTAGAAGGCGCCGATCAGCGAGAACAGCACCGCCACGATGGCCATCACGATGTAGAGCGTGACGTTGGTGGTGACGAGGGCCTGGATCACGCTGAGCTTGGCGAAGAACCCGATCATCGGCGGCACGCCGGCCAGCGAGAACATGAACACCGTCATGACCCCGGCCATCCAGGGGGACTTCCTGGCCAGGCCGGCGAGATCGTCGATCTGCTCGCTCTCGAAGCCCTGGCGCGACAGCAGCATGATCAGGCCGAAGGTGCCGAGTGTCGTCAGCACGTAGGCCACCAGGTAGAACATGGCCGAGCTGTAGGCGTTGGCCGCCGACAGCGTGTTGTTGTTCACCACGCCGGCACTCAGGCCCAGCACGATGAAGCCCATCTGCGCGATGGTGCTGTAGGCCAGCATGCGCTTGAGGTTGCTCTGCGCGATGGCGGCGATGTTGCCCACCGCCAGGCTGGCCACGGCCAGCACGATGAGCATCTGCTGCCAGTCCACCGCCAGGCCCAGCATGCCCTCCACGAGCAGGCGGATGGTGATGGCGAAGGCGGCGAACTTGGGCGCGCCGCCGATCAGCAGCGTGACCGCCGTCGGCGCGCCCTGGTACACATCAGGCACCCACATGTGGAACGGCGCGGCACCCAGCTTGAAGGCCAGGCCGGCCACCACGAAGACGGTGCCGAACACCAGCACTTCCTTGTTGATGCCGCCGCCGGCGATGCGCTCGAACACGCGCGGGATCTCCAGCGTGCCGGTGGCGCCGTACATCATGCTCAGGCCATAGAGCAGGAAGCCGCTGGCCAGCGCTCCGAGCACGAAGTACTTCATCGCCGCCTCGGTGGCCACGGCGTGGTCGCGCCGCAGCGCCACCAGCGCATACAGGCTCAGGCTCATCAGCTCCAGGCCCAGGTACACGACGAGGAAGTTGTTCGCCGAGCACATGACGGCGATGCCCAGCAGCGCGAACAGGGTCAGCGTGAAGAACTCGCCCTTGAGCATGTCGCGCGCGGCCAGCGTGGGCCGCGCGTAGCCCAGCGTGATCATGACCGCCACGGCCGCGCAGAAGGCCATCAGGTGGCCCATCGGATCGACGACGACCATCTGGCCGACACCGTACTCGGTGCGACCCTCCTGCAGCGCCAGCAGGTGCAGCACGGCGAACACGGCGATCGACGCCTGCGTCAGCCAGAAGGTGGTGCCGCGCGTGGGATGCTTGGAGAAGAGGTCGACCAGCAGCACGCCGCAGGCCGCCACCAGCAGCACGATCTCGGGCAGGACGACGGTCCAGTTCATCGCGTTCATCGTTGTTCTCAGCCCGGGATCTTGGTGATGGCCACGTGGCGCAGCAACTCGGTCACGGCCGGGTTCATGGCGTCGGTGATGGGCTTCGGGTACAGGCCCATCCACAGCACGGCCACCGCCAGGATGGCGAGCATCAGGAACTCGCGGCCGTTGAGGTCGGCGAGCGTGCGCACGTCGTCGTTGGCGACGTCACCGAAGTACACGCGCTTGACCATCCACAGCGTGTACGCGGCGCCGAAGACCAGCGTCGTGGCTGCCAGCAAGCCGATCCAGAAGTTGTATTGCACGGCGCCGAGGATCACCATCCACTCGCCCACGAAGCCGGCGGTGCCCGGCAGGCCGCAGTTGGCCATCGCGAACAGCACCGCGAAGGCCGTGAACGTGGGCATGGTGTTGGCGACGCCGCCGTAGCTGGCGATCTCGCGGCTGTGCACGCGGTCGTAGAGCACGCCGATGCACAGGAACATGGCGCCGGAGACGAAGCCGTGGCTGATCATCTGCACGATGCCGCCGGCCACGCCGAGCTCGTTGAACATGAAGAAGCCCAACGTCACGAAGCCCATGTGCGCGATCGAGCTGTAGGCCACGAGCTTCTTCATGTCCTGCTGCACCAGCGCCACGAGGCCGATGTACAGCACGGCCACCAGGCTGAGCGTGATGATCAGCCAGTCCCACTCGCGCGCGGCGTCGGGCGCGATGGGCAGGGAAAAGCGCAGGAACCCGTACGCGCCCAGCTTCAGCATGATGGCCGCCAGCACCACCGAGCCGCCGGTGGGCGCCTCGACGTGTGCATCGGGCAGCCACGTGTGCACCGGCCACATCGGCACCTTCACCGAGAAGGCCGCGAAGAACGCGAAGAACAGCAGTGTCTGCGCGTTCAGCGGCAGCGGCAGCTTGTGCCAGGTGAGGATGTCGAAGCTGCCGCCGCTCTTGAAGTACAGGTACATCAGCGCGATCAGCATCAGCAGCGAGCCTGCCAGCGTGTAAAGGAAAAACTTGAATGCGGCGTAGACCCGTCTCGGCCCGCCCCACACACCGATGATGAT
>JAIXTY010000221.1 GCA_027483705.1 Rubrivivax sp. | reverse complement strand
GGCACCAGCGTGTCGAGGCTGTGGTCCAGCCGCTCGGGCGCGTCGCCGCTGGGGCGCACGGGCACGCCGTCGCGGTTGTTCAGCGGCAGGTAGTTGAAGAAGCGGCGCAACATCAGCAGCGCCTCCACATCGTTCTCGAACGACAGGTCGGCCACGCCGCTCTTGGTGTTGTGGGTCAGCGCGCCACCGAGCTCCTCGGCCGTCACTTCCTCGTGCGTCACCGTCTTCACGACCTCGGGGCCGGTGACGAACATGTAGCTGCTGTCCTTCACCATGAAGATGAAGTCGGTCATCGCCGGCGAGTACACCGCGCCGCCGGCGCAGGGCCCCATGATCAGGCTGATCTGCGGCACCACGCCCGAGGCCAGCACGTTGCGCTGGAAGACCTCGGCGTAACCGCCGAGTGACGCAACCCCTTCCTGGATGCGCGCGCCGCCGCTGTCGTTCAGGCCGATGACGGGCGCGCCCACCTTCATGGCCTGGTCCATGACCTTGCAGATCTTCTCGGCATGGGCCTCGCTGAGCGCACCGCCGAAGACCGTGAAGTCCTGGCTGAACACGAACACGAGGCGGCCGTTGATCATGCCGTAGCCGGTGACGACGCCGTCGCCGGGCACCTTCTGGTCCTGCATGCCGAAGTCGGTGCAGCGGTGCTCGACGAACATGTCCCACTCCTCGAAGCTGCCTTCGTCGAGCAGCAGCTCCAGCCGCTCGCGCGCCGTGAGCTTGCCCTTGGCGTGCTGCGCGGCGATGCGCTTCTCGCCGCCGCCCAGGCGGGCCGCGGCGCGCATCTGGTCCAGGCGTTCGTGGATGTCGTGCATGGTGCTCGTCCTCGTGTTCTTGGGATCGGTTCGTCAGTGAAACAGGTCCAGCAGGCGCCGTGCCGCCACCGAGGCGGCCAGCCGCCCGGCCCGCACCTCGTCGGTGGTGGCGGCCAGTGCTGCGGCCACGGCCGGGTGGGCGCGGAAGCGCTGGCGCAGGCCGGCCTCGATGCGCTCCCACATCCAGGACTCGTTCTGGCGCGTGCGCCGCTCGTCGAAGCGGCCGGCCTCGCGCTGGCGCTGCACAAAGCGCTGCACGGCGGCCCAGAAGCCGTCGATGCCGGCGGCCCGACCTTTGGGATGAAGCGCGCTGAGCTGCAGCACCTCGGTGCCCGCGTGCGCATGCGGGCCCAGATAGCGCAGCGCGCTGGTGATCTGTGCCCGCGCCCGCGTGGCGGCGTCCTCGTCGAGATCGGCCTTGTTGATGACCACCAGATCGGCCAGCTCCATGACGCCCTTCTTGATGGCCTGCAGGTCGTCGCCCGCGTTGGGCAGCTGCAGCAGCACGAAGCAGTCGGTCATGCCGGCCACGGCGGTTTCGCTCTGGCCCACGCCCACGGTCTCGACGATCACGACGTCGTGGCCGGCGGCCTCGCAGGCCAGCAGCGCCTCGCGCGTCTTCTCGGCCACGCCGCCCAGCGTGCCGCTGCTCGGGCTGGGCCGGATGAAGGCCCGCTCGTGCACCGAGAGGCGCTCCATGCGCGTCTTGTCGCCGAGGATGCTGCCGCCGCCCAGGCTGCTGCTGGGGTCCACCGCGAGCACGGCGACGCGGTGGCCACGTTCGACGAGGAACAGCCCCAGCGCCTCGATGAAGGTGCTCTTGCCGACACCCGGCACGCCGCTCAGGCCGACGCGCAGGCTGCGGCCCGCGTGCGGCAGCAGCGCGTTGAGCAACTCGTCGGCAGCGGCGCGGTGATCGGCGCGCGTGCTTTCCAGCAGCGTGATGGCCTTGGCCAGCGCGCGGCGCTGGGCCGGGCCCGGCGGCCCGCACAGCGCGGCCTGCAGCGCCGCGGGGCTCACGCCAGCCGCTCCAGGCCGGCAAAGCGCTCGGGCGTGCGCCACGCGGGCGGCGGCTCGCAGGTGGCCCAGAGCTCGTCACCCTCGGCCAGCAGGCCGTCGCGCACGCGCACCGTCTGCTGCACGAGGAACACGCCGTGCGGCGGGTGCTCCACGCGCACGAAGGCCCGCACGCGGCCATCGTCCAGCGTGTCGAAGCTCATGGGGTGGATGCTCCAGCCTTCGGGGTACTCGGCCTGGAGCGCGATGAAGCAGTCGGCCCCGTGGATGCGCTCGCCGCTGGCCCACCAGCGCACCACCAGGTCGTCGCGCAGCAGCGCGCGCGCGGCGGCCCAGTCGCGGGCCTCGAAGCGATCCCACAGCGCCCGCACGACGGCCAGTGGATCGGCCTGCGGGGCGCGGCGGTAGAGCACGTCCCACTCGCCCTGGCCGACCTCGACGAACCCGCGGCGGCGGTAGAAGCGGTTGGCGTCGCTGCCCTTCAGCGCCTCCACGTGCAGCGGCAGCCGGGCGAGATCGGCCAGCGAGCAGGCGCGGTCCAGCGCCCAGGCGCCCACGCCGCGGCCCTGATGGGCGGGCTCGATGTAGAGGTGATCGAGGGCCAGCGCCGCGCCGCCGTCCGCGGGCTTCAGCGTCGTGAAGCCGATGCGCTCGCGGCCCTGCACGATGTGCCGCATCAGCGCCGGCACGAAGCCCTCGGCCAGCCGCTGGCGTGCGCGGTCGGGGTCGAAGCGGCCCAGGGCTTCGAGGCTGGGGCGCATCGCGCGGATGCGCAGCGCCACCATGGCCTCGAAGTCGGTGGCGGCCACCGGCTCCAGGCGCAGGCCCTGGTCGAGCACAGGCCAGTCGTTCACGGCCGTCAGCCCTGCACCGCGGCCCTGATCTGCTCGAGCACGTCCTTGGCGCTCACCGGGATCGGCGTGCCCGGGCCGTAGATGCCCTTGACGCCGGCGTCGTACAGGAAGCCGTAGTCCTGCTGCGGGATCACCCCGCCGACGAAGACGATGATGTCCTCGGAACCCTGCCTGCGAAGCTCGGCGATGATCGCCGGCACCAATGTCTTGTGCCCCGCCGCCAGCGTGCTGACGCCCACGGCGTGCACATCGTTCTCGATGGCCTGGCGCGCGCATTCCTCGGGCGTCTGGAACAGCGGGCCGATGTCGACGTCGTAGCCCAGGTCGGCAAAGGCCGTGGCCACGACCTTGGCGCCGCGGTCGTGGCCGTCCTGGCCGAGCTTGGCGATCATCACGCGCGGGCGGCGGCCGTGCTCGGCGGCGAAGGCGGCGATCTCACCCTGCAGCCTGGCCCAGCCCTCGGCCGAGTCGTAGGCGGCGGCGTACACGCCGGTCACCTTCTGGATGTCGGCGCGGTGGCGGCCGAACACGGTTTCGAGTGCATCGCTCACCTCTCCCACGGTGCAGCGCGCGCGCATCGCGTCGATGCTCAGCGCCAGCAGGTTGTCTTGGCCGGTGCGGGCGGCTTCGGTCAGCGCCGCCAGGCAGACGCTCACCCGAGCCCCGTCGCGCGTGGCGCGGATCTGCGCCAGCCGCGCGATCTGGCCCTCGCGCACCTTGACGTTGTCGACCTCCAGGATCTCGATCGGATCGCTGGACTTCGGCTTGTACTTGTTGACGCCGACGATGACGTCGGTGCCGGCGTCGATGCGCGCCTGCTTCTCGGCCGCGCTGGCCTCGATGCGCAGCTTGGCCCAGCCGGAGTCGACGGCGCGTGTCATGCCGCCCATCGCGTCGACCTCCTCGATGATGGCCCAGGCCTTGTCGGCCATCTGCTGCGTGAGCGACTCCATCAGGTAGCTGCCGGCCCAGGGGTCGACGACGTTCGTGATGTGCGTCTCTTCCTGCAGGATGAGCTGCGTGTTGCGTGCGATGCGGGCGCTGAACTCGGTGGGCAGTGCGATGGCCTCGTCGAAGCTGTTGGTGTGCAGGCTCTGCGTGCCGCCGAACACCGCGGCCATGGCCTCGATCGTGGTGCGCACGATGTTGTTGTACGGGTCCTGCTCGGTGAGGCTCCAGCCGCTGGTCTGGCTGTGCGTGCGCAGCATCAGGCTCTTGGGGTTCTTCGCGCCGAAGCCCTTCATGATGCGGCACCACAGCAGGCGTGCCGCGCGCATCTTGGCGATCTCGAGATAGAAGTTCATCCCGACCGCCCAGAAGAAGCTCAGCCGCCCGGCGAACTCGTCCACATCGAGGCCCCGCGCCACCGCCGTCTTCACGTACTCCTTGCCGTCGGCCAGCGTGAAGGCCAGTTCCAGCGCCTGGTTCGCGCCGGCCTCCTGCATGTGGTAGCCGCTGATGCTGATGGAGTTGAACTTCGGCAACTGGCGTGCCGTGTGCTCGATGATGTCCGCCACGATCCGCATCGAAGGCTCGGGCGGATAGATGTACGTGTTGCGGACCATGAACTCCTTGAGGATGTCGTTCTGGATGGTGCCGCTCAGCTGTTCGGGCTTGACGCCCTGCTCCTCAGCCGCCACCACATAGCCGGCCAGCACCGGCAGCACGGCGCCGTTCATCGTCATGCTCACGCTCACCTGGTCGAGCGGGATGCCGTCGAACAGGATCTTCATGTCCTCGACGCTGTCGATGGCCACGCCGGCCTTGCCGACGTCGCCCGTCACGCGCGGATGGTCGCTGT
>JAIXTY010000042.1 GCA_027483705.1 Rubrivivax sp. | reverse complement strand
TCGAGAAGCAGAAGGCAGGCAAGAAGCGCATGAAGCAGATCGGCTCGGTCGAGGTGCCGCAGGAGGCCTTCCTCGCCATCCTGCAGGTCGACGACTGATCCCCCGAGGCCTCCAACCCATCACCGCATGAGCACTCTCACTGCAGCCCTCTACGGCGCCCTGGCCGTCTACCTCGGCGGCTGGTTCCTGGGCTTCTGGACCGGCAACTTCTCGCTGCTGCTGTTCGTGCTGACGCTGGTGACGCTGGCCTACTGGCTGGCCGAACGCTTCCGCTTCAAGCCGGCGCGCGAGGCCGCCGCCGCCGAACTGGAGCGCCAGGATGCGGCGCGCCGCGCCGAGCTGGCCAGCAAGGGCATCGACAAGGTCGACGGCGACGTCGCCGTGGCCAAGGAGCGGCTGCTGATGCAGCCGTGGTGGCTGGACTGGACCGCGGGCCTGTTCCCGGTGATCCTGATCGTGTTCCTGCTGCGCAGCTTTCTCTTCGAGCCCTTCAAGATCCCGTCGGGCTCGATGATCCCCACGCTGCTGGTGGGCGACCTCATCCTCGTCAACAAGTTCCACTACGGCGTGCGGCTGCCGGTGATCAACCAGAAGATCATCGACAACAACCCCGTCAAGCGGGGCGACGTGATGGTGTTCCGCTACCCCGTCGACCCGCGCCAGGACTACATCAAGCGTGTCGTCGGCCTGCCCGGCGACACCGTGGCCTGGATCAACCAGAAGCTCACCGTCAACGGCCAGCCCGTGCCCACCACGGCCCAGGGCGAGTTCTTCGAGGCCGACTCGCTGCGCTACGAGCCGCAGTTCACCGAGAAGCTCGGCGACGTCGAGCACAAGATCCTGGTCGACCCGCGGCGCCAGTCGTGGTTCGGGCCCGATCCCAAGACTTTCCCGTTCGCGAACCAGTGCCGCTACACGGCCGAGGGCGTGACCTGCACGGTGCCGCCCGGGCACTACTTCATGATGGGCGACAACCGCGACAACTCCCAGGACTCCCGCTACTGGGGTTTCGTCCCGGATGAGAATATCGTCGGCAAGGCGTTCTTCGTCTGGATGAACTTCGGCAACCTCGGCCGCATCGGCGCGTTCCACTGAAGGCCCGTTCCATGACCCGTCCCGGCTTCCACCGACCGCGCGCGGCGCAGCGCGGACTCACGCTGTTCGGCCTGCTGTTCTGGGCGCTGGTCATCGGCTTCCTGGGCTACCTGCTGGTGCGCGTGCTGCCGACGATCAACGAATACCTGACGATCCAGCGCGCCATCGACAAGATCGCGGCCGAGCAGCCGGCCACGGTGGCCGAGGCCCGCTCGTCGTTCGACCGGCAGAAGGACCTCGAGTACTCGATCAGCGCGATCACCGGCAAGGACCTCGAGGTGACGAAGGAGAACGACCGCGTCGTGCTGGCCTTCCGCTACGACAAGGAGATCCCGGTCATGGGGCCGGTGTACATCCTGATCAAGTACGAAGGCCGCTCGAAGAACAGCGGCCGCTGAGCCTGTCCCCGCCCGTGGCCACCGACGCCCGCCCGAACCCCGCGCTCGAGGCCTTGCAACGCCGGCTGGGCCACCGCTTCACCAGCCCGGCCCTGCTGCAGCGTGCGCTCACGCACCGCAGCTTCGGCGCCGAGCACAACGAGCGGCTCGAGTTCCTGGGCGATGCCGTGCTGGCGCTGGCGGTGTCGGAGCTGCTGTTCGAGCGCTTCTCGGGCAGCGACGAAGGCGACCTCACCCGTGTGCGCGCCCACCTCGTGCGCGAGGACAGCCTGCACAAGGCGGCGCTGACGCTGGGGCTTCCCGAACTGCTGCGCCTTTCGGAGGGCGAGGCCCGCGGCGGCGGTGCGCAGCGCCCGTCGATCCTGGCCGATGCGCTGGAGGCCCTGATCGGCGCCGTGTTCCAGGACGGCGGCTACACCAAGGCGCGCGCGCTCGTGCAGAGCCTGTTCGGCGAGGTCATCCAGGCCACCGAGGCCGACAGCTGGAGCAAGGACGCCAAGACCGAGTTGCAGGAATGGCTGCAGGCGCGCCGCATCGCCGTGCCCAGCTACCGCATCGTCGCCACGCGCGGCCAGGCGCACGCGCAGACCTTCGAGGTCGAGTGCGCCGTGCCGGCGCTGGAGCAGCGCGCCTCGGGGCAGGGCCGTTCGCGCCGCGCCGCCGAGCAGGAGGCCGCGCGCCACCTGCTGGCGCTGCTGAAGGCGCAGGACGCGCCATGAGCGACGCGCCCGCCCCGGCCGGTGCGGTGCCGCAGCGCTGCGGCCTGGTGGCCATCGTCGGCCGCCCCAACGTCGGCAAGAGCACGCTGCTGAACGCGCTGGTGGGCCAGAAGGTCAGCATCACCAGCGACAAGGCGCAGACCACGCGCCACCGCATCACCGGCATCCGCACCGTGGGCGCGACGCAGTTCGTCTTCGTCGACACGCCGGGCTTCCAGACGCGCCACGGCCAGGCCCTGAACCGCACGCTCAACCGCACCGTGCTGGCCACGCTGGGCGATGTCGACGTGGTGCTCTTCGTCTGCGAGGCCGGGCGCTTCAGCCTCGCCGACGCGCAGGCGCTGGCGCTGCTGCAGGGCGACGGGATGACGGGCAAGCCGGTGCTGCTGGTGGCCAACAAGCTCGATGCGCTGGCGCGCCGCCAGGACGTGCTGCCCTGGCTGAAGAGCATGCAGGAGCGCCACGCCTTCGCCGAGTTCGTGCCGATGAGCGCGCGCAAGCCGGCCGATGTCGAGCGGCTGCTGGGCATCGTCGCCCAGCACCTGCCCGAGCAGCCGTGGATGCACGACGAAGACGCGCTCACCGACCGCAGCGAACGCTTCATGGCCGGCGAGATGATCCGCGAAAAGCTGTTCCGCCTGACCGGCGACGAGCTGCCCTACACGAGCACCGTCGTCGTCGAGAAGTTCGAGGAAGAAGACCCGGAGGCTGAAGCCGAGGGCCGGCAGCGCCGCGTGCGCGTGTCGGCCAGCATCGTGGTGGAGCGCGACGCGCACAAGGCCATGGTCATCGGCGAAGGCGGCGACCGCATCAAGCGCATCGGCTCCGAGGCCCGCCAGGAGCTCGAGCGCTTGTGGGACGCGCGTGTGTTCCTCGAGCTGTGGGTCAAGGTGCGCTCGGGCTGGGCCGACGACGAGGCCCACCTGCGGAGCTATGGCTACGAGTAGGGCGCGCGGCGCCCCGGCGGCGCCGCGGCGCACGCTGACGCCGCAACCGGCCTACGTGCTGCAGCGCCACGACTGGAGCGAAAGCAGCCTGATCGTCGAGCTGTTCACCCGCGGGCTCGGCCGCGTCGTGACCGTGGCGCGCGGCGCAAAGAAACCCACGTCCAGCTACCGCCCCTTGCTGCTGCCCTTCCAGCCGGTGACAGTGCTGCTGGGTGCGCCGCCCAAGGCCGCGGAGGCTGGCGATGCCGACCGCGAGCTGCTGCCGCTGCGCAGCGCCGAATGGGCCGGCGGCCAGCCGCTGGTGCGCGGCGCGGCGCTCTTCAGCGCCTTCTACCTGAACGAGCTGCTGCTCAAGGGCCTGGCGCGGCAGGACGCGCACCCGGCGCTGTTCGACGCCTACGCCGCCGCGCTGGCGGCGCTGGCGAGCCTGGCCGGCCCGGCGCGCGACGAGGCCGCGGTGCTGCGCGCCTTCGAGCTGGCGCTGCTGCGCGAGACCGGCCTGCTGCCCGACCTCTCGGTGGCCACGCTCACCGCCGAGCCGCTGGCCGAGGACGGCAGCTACGCCCTCGATGCCACGCACGGCCTCGTGCCCGCCGCGCAGGGCCCGAGCGGCGCGCGCTGGACGGCGCTGGAAGCCGCACTGTCCCTCGCCGGCGGCCCTGAACGATTCGACGCGCTGCAGGCCGCCTGCACCGGCGTGGCCGGCGCGCTGCGCAAGCCGCTGCAGGGCCTGCTTCACTATCATCTCGGCCACACGCCGATGCGCACGCGCGAGGTCCTCCAGGGCGTGCAGAAGCTGCAGGTGCCATGAACCCGCTCGTCCTCAACACCGCCCCGGCGCGGCACGCCGGCACCGCGCTGTCGGTGAACGTCAACAAGGTCGCGCTGCTGCGCAACACGCGCCACCTGGGCATCCCGAGCGTGCTGCGCGCCGCCACGCTGTGCCTGGAGGCCGGGGCCGACGGCATCACCGTGCACCCGCGGCCCGATGAACGCCACATCCGCGGCCACGACGTGCACGAGCTCGCCGCGCTGATGAAGGCCTGGCCGCAGGCCGAATACAACATCGAAGGCAACCCGTTCCACAACCTGATGGACTTCATCAGGGCCGTGCGGCCGCACCAGGCCACCTTCGTGCCCGACAGCGAAGGCCAGTTCACCAGCGACCACGGCTGGGACCTCGCCGCCGATGGCGCACGTGTCAAGCCGCTGATCGACGAGTGCCACGCGCTGGGCGTGCGCGTGAGCCTCTTCATGGACGCCGAGCCCGCGGCGATGGCGCTGGCGCGTGCCGTGGGCGCCGACCGCGTGGAGCTCTACACCGAACCCTATGCCGCCGCGCACGGCACGCCGCAGCAGGCCGGACAGCTGGCGCGCTTTGCCGCCGCCGCACGTGCGGCGCTGGCCGCCGGCCTGGGCGTGAACGCGGGGCATGACCTGAACCAGCCCCACCTGACGGACTTCCTGCGCGCCGTGCCCGGCGTGGCCGAGGTCTCGATCGGCCACGCGCTGGTGGCCGACGCGCTGGAAGTGGGCCTGCCCGAGACGGTGCGCGCCTACCGCCGCGCCATCGCCGCGGCCGGGGGTGGGGGTGGGGGTGAAGGTGGGGCGGCGGCGTGATCGTCGGCGTCGGCACCGACATCTGCGACGTGCGCCGCATCGAGGCGACCCTCTCGCGCCGCGGCGACCGCTTCCCCGAGCGCGTGCTGGGCCCGCGCGAGCAGCAGGTCTTCGCGTCCCGCCGCGCGCGCGTCGAAAGCCGCGGCGTGCGCTTCCTGGCCACGCGCTTCTCGGCCAAGGAGGCCTTCTCCAAGGCCATCGGCCTGGGCATCCGCAGCCCCATGCGCTGGCGCGACTGCGAGATCCTCAACCACGCGAGCGGCCAGCCCTACATCCGGCTCGATGGCGAGCTGGCGCGCTGGTTCGCCGCGCACGGCTGGGTGGCCCACGTGAGCGTCACCGACGAGAGCGACTACGCGGCCAGCTTCGTGGTCGTGGAGCGGGCCCCGGCGCAGCCCGCTTGAAGCCGGGGCCGTGGCGGGCCCGAACGATCTGCACGGACCCTGCGCCAGGACAAATCGGCGTGACGGCGTCGGTGACAATCTTCGCCCCATGCACCATGCCCCCGTCGTTCTCGACATCGCCGGCACCTCGCTCACGAAGGCCGACCGCCGGCGCCTGAAGCACCCGCTCACCGGCGGGCTCATCCTCTTTGCCCGCAACTGGGAAAGCCGCGCGCAGCTCACCGCGCTGTGCGCCGAGATCAAGCAGGCGCGGCCCGACGTGCTGATCTGCGTCGACCACGAAGGCGGCCGCGTGCAGCGCTTCCGCACCGACGGCTTCACGCACCTGCCGCCGATGCGCGCGCTGGGCGAGCTGTGGATGAAGGATGCGAACTCGGCGATGGCCGCCACCGACGCCGCCAGCGCCGTGGGCCACGTGCTGGCCGCCGAGTTGCGGGCCTGCGGCGTGGACTTCAGCTTCGCGCCCGTGCTCGACCTCGACCACGGCGGCAGCACCGTCATCGGCGACCGCGCCTTCCACCGCGACGCCCGCGTGGCCACGCTGCTGGCCAAGAGCGTGGCGCACGGCATGCTGCGCGCCGGCATGGCGCACTGCGGCAAGCACTTCCCTGGCCACGGCTTCGTCAAGGCCGACAGCCACGTCGCTGTGCCGGTGGACAAGCGCAGCCTGAAGGCCATCCTGGCCGACGACGCCGCGCCCTACGCCTGGCTCAGCGCCACGCTGAGCGCCGTGATGCCGGCGCACGTGGTCTACCCGAAGGTCGATGCCCGCCCGGCCGGCTTCTCGCCGCGCTGGCTGCAGGAGCTGCTGCGCGGGCAGATGGGCTTCACCGGCGCCATCTTCTCCGACGACCTCAGCATGGAAGGCGCGCGCCACCTCGATGGCGGCACGCTCAGCTACGCCGAGGCCGCCGCCGAGGCGCTGAACGCCGGCTGCGACCTGGTGCTGCTGTGCAACCAGAGCCTGGATGGCGGCGAGGCCGTCGACGCGCTGCTCGAGGGCCTGGCCGAGGGCGCGGCGGCCGGCCGCTGGCACCCCAGCCCCGATGCCGAGCAGCGGCGCCTGGCGCTGCTGCCGGCCACACCGCCGCTCAGCTGGGACGAGCTGATGCACGACCCGGCCTACCAGCGCTCGCTGGAGCGCCTGCCCTGAGGAACCGCCACCATGAACGAACCTCGCAAGCGCGTGCAGATGGCCGACATCGCCCGGCTCGCGGGCGTGTCGGTGTCGACGGTGTCGCGCGCCCTGGCCGGCAACCCGCAGATCAACGTCGAGACGCGCGAGCGTGTCGCTGAACTCGCGCGTTCGCTCAACTACACCATCAACATCGGCGCCCGCAACCTGCGGCTGCAGAAGAACCAGACCATCGCCGTCGTCGTGCCCTACGACACGGCCGCGCGGCAGCACATCTCCGATCCGTTCTTCCTGTCCCTGGTGGGTGCGCTGGCCGATGCCCTGACGGACCGCGGCTACGACATGCTGCTGTCGCGCGTGGACGCCGAGTCGCTGGACAGCGCCGCCGCGCTGGTGGAAGGCGGCAAGGCCATCGGCCTGGTGATCGTGGGCCAGTGGCGCCACCACGACCAGCTCAACGAGCTGGCCGCGCGCAAGCTGCCGCTGGTGGTGTGGGGCGGGCAGATGCCGCAGCAGCTGTACTGCAGCGTCGGTGGCGACAACGTCATGGGCGGCCTCGTCGCGACCCGCCACCTGCTGGCGGCGGGGCGGCGGCGCGTGCTGTTCGCGGGTGATCCGCAACTGCCCGAGGTCTACCTGCGGCGCGAAGGCTGGCGCCAGGCGCTGCGCGAGGCCGGCCTGCAGCCCGATGCGGCGCTGGAGCTGGTGGTGCCCTTCGAGGCCATCGGCGCCCGCCTGCGCCTGGACGAGCGCTGCGCGCAGGGCGTGGACTTCGACGGCGTCGTGGCCTGCAGCGACCTGATGGCGGTGCAGGCCGTGCAGGCGCTGCGCGCCGCGGGCTGCCGCGTGCCGGGCGACGTGGCCGTCGTCGGCTACGACGACATGCCCATCGCCACCTACACCGAGCCGGCGCTGACCACCGTGCACCAGCCCGTGCTGATGGCCGGCGAAGAACTGGTCGAGGCGCTGCTCGGGCTGCTGCGTGGCGAGGAGGTGCCGCCTCGCATGCTGCCGGTGCACCTGGTGACGCGCGACAGCGCGCCGGCACTCGCGGCCTGAGGGTCGTGATTCAAACGATTGCATGGCCGATGCGTCGTGATCGGCAGGTTATGGAAAACCCCGGTATGCAATCGATTGCGGCTGTTCGACGATGCGCAGCCGTCGCAACCGGCGACGATCAGCACAACCCAAGACCGGGCTCCAAGCCCGCCAGCCCCGGAGACAAGCCCATGTCACGCTGCAAGCCCCATCCCATCGCGCTGGCCGCCGCGCTCGCGTTGGTGCCCCTGGCCCACGCCCAGGCGCAGACCGCGCCCAAGGACGACCGCACCGTCGTGGCCCAGGCCGACACGTCCAAGCCGGCAGCGGCGCCCGCTGCGGCCCCGGCGGCGCCCGCGGCCAGCGGCGACGGCCTGAACTTCGACCGCGTCGTCGTCACCGGCACCGCCGTCGTGCGCTCGAAGATGCGCCAGAGCGTCTCGGTCTCCGACATCGACAGCGAGGCCATCACCAACCTCGTGGCCACCAGCGCCACCGACCTGCTGCGCTCCATCCCCGGCCTGCGCAGCGAGGCCAGCGGCGGCGAGAGCAACGCCAACGTCGGCGTGCGCGGCATCCCCATCTCGGCCGGTGGCGCGCGCTACCTGCAGTTCCAGGAAGACGGCATGCCGGTGATGCTGTTCGGCGACGTGGCCTTCGCCACCGCCGACACCTGGCTGCGCGCCGACGGCAGCGTCGACCGCCTGCAGGTCGTGCGTGGCGGCAGCGCCTCCACGCTGACCACCGGCTCGCCCGGCGGCATCATCAACTACATCAGCAAGACGGGCGAAGAGGCCGGCGGCTTCCTGTCGCTGAGCAAGGGCCTGGACTTCGACCAGACGCGCCAGGAGTTCGGCGTCGGCGGCAAGCTCGCCGACAAGACGCGCTTCTACATCGGCGGCTTCTGGCGCAAGGGCGATGCCGGCCGTGAAGGCGCCGCCGGCACCGAAAACGGCGGCCAGGTGCGCCTGAACCTCACGCGCGACATCCAGGGCGGCTTCGTGCGCGTCGGCTTCAAGCACCTCGACGACCGCACGCCCACCTTCATGCCCACCCCGGTGCGCTACGTGAACGGCCGCATCGAGGAGATCCCCGGCCTCGACCCGCGCCGCACGGCCTTCTACGACGCCGGCTGGCCGCTCGACAACACGCTCACCGCGAGCAACGGCCGCACCACCTCGAACATCCGCGACGGCCTGTCGGCGAAGTCCACCGTGTTCTCGGCCGAGATCGACCTCGACGCCGGCGGTGGCTGGCGCCTGAACAACAAGTTCCGCTGGAGCAAGAACAGCGGCCGCTTCATCGGCATCTTCCCGGGCGACGACGTCTCGGCCGCGCCCGCCGGCACCACCATCGCCAGCGGCCCCGGTGCGGGCCCGACCAGCCTCTACACCGGCAACAAGTTCACCGCCGTGGTGTTCAACACCGAGGTCGGCGCCGCGGGCCTGAGCGCCAACGACCTGAAGCTGTCGCGCAGCTTCGACCTCGGCAACAGCCAGCGCGTCACCGCCACCGCGGGCCTGTTCACGGGCACGCAGGAACTCGACGTGACGTGGAACTTCAACCAGTACTCGCTGTCGGCCAGCGAAAGCGGCGCGCGGCTGCTCAACGTGCCCGGTGTCGTCAACGGCTCGCCCGGCTTCGGCGGCTGCTGCATGAACCACCAGGACTCGACCTACGCGACCTCGGCGCCCTACGCCGCCATCGAATACCAGTCGGGCCCGCTGAACGTGGACTTCAGCGCCCGCCAGGACCGCAACAGCGCCCAGGGCGCGCGCTACCAGACCATCGGCCCGGGCGGCACGCCCGGCGTGGCCTACGACCTGAGCCAGCCGCAGGTCATCGACTACTCGTTCCGGCGCGAGAGCTACTCGCTGGGCCTCAACTACCAGCTCAACCGCGACCTGGCCGTGTTCGGCCGCGTCAGCGACGGTGCCTCGTACCTGGCCGACCGCATCACCTTCTTCAACCCGCCGGGCCTGACCAACGGCGCGTCCTCGGTGATCCCCACCAACGAGGTCAAGCAGTTCGAGGGCGGTGCCAAGTGGCGCTCGGGCGGCGTGAGCCTGTTCGCGACGGTGTTCTTCGCGCAGACCGACGAGATCAACGTCGACCCGACGACCACGCCGATCCGCGTGACGCGCACCAAGTACGACAGCAAGGGCGTGGAGCTCGAGGGCGCGTACCGCGCGGGCAGCTTCGCCATCAACGGCGGCGTCACGTTCACCGACGCCACGGTGAAGTCGTCCACCAACGCGGCCATCGTGGGCAAGACGCCGAAGCGGCAGGCCAAGCTCGTGTACCAGGTGTCGCCCACCTACAGCTTCGGTGATGCGACGGTGGGTGCGTCCATCGTCGGCACCACCGACTCGAAGGACGATTCGCCGGCCGGCCCGGTGAGCGTCACGCTGCCGGCCTACACCACGGTGAACGCGTTCGTGAACTACCAGGTCACGCCCACCGTGATGCTGGGCCTGGGCGTGAACAACCTGTTCGACACGCTGGCCTACACCGAGAGCAACGACGGCCGCGGCGCCGCCCGCGCGCTCACCGGCCGCACGTCGCGCGCCACGCTGAAGGTGACGTTCTGACCCTCCGCCGTCCGATCCCCCGCAGCGGCGCAGCGAGACCTGCATGAACGCGCCCACGCCGCGGCCGGTGCTCGTGATCGGCGAGGCGCTGGTCGACGAGTTCCCCGACGGCACGCGCGTGGCCGGCGGGGCGCCGTTCAACCAGGCACGCTGGCTGGCGGCACTGGGCGTGCCGGTGGCCTTGGTGTCGCGCATCGGCCAGGGCGATTTCGGCGCGGCCTGCGTGCTCACCGCCGCGCGCCGCTGCGGCCTGGCCGAGGCCGGCCTCCAGCGCGACCCGCAGCGCGCCACGGGTCGCGTCGTGGTGGCGCTCGGCGAGGCCGGGCCGAGCTACACGATCGAGGCCGACAGCGCCTGGGACCACATCGACGCCGTCGAAGCCCGCGCCCTGGCGCAGCAGCTCGAGCCGGCCGTGGTGATGTTCGGCAGCCTGGCGATGCGCGCGCCGGCCTCGCGCGAGGCCATCGACGCCGTGCTCGGCGCCAGCGCCGCGCTGCGCTTCGTCGACCTGAACCTGCGCGACACGCCCGATCTGCAGGCCCTGGCCGCGCAGGCGCTGAAGCTGGCGGACTGGGTCAAGGTCAACGACGAAGAGCTCGATCGGCTGCTCGCCTGGTTCGTGTGCGACGGCCCGCCGCCGACGGAAGGCGCCGCGCGGCGCGAGGCCCTGGCCGAGCTGGCGGTGCGCTTCGGCGTGCAGCGCTGGATCGTCACCTGCGGCGCGCGCGGCTGGTTCACGCTCGACAGCGAAGGCCGGCGCGACGCCGCCGGCGCGGCGCCTGCGGTGCCGCAGCTCGTGGACACGGTCGGCGCGGGTGACGCCTTCAGCGCCGTCGTCGTGGCGGGCTATGCCTCGATGTGGCCGCTGGCGCGTTCGCTCGACAGCGCGGCGCAGCTGGCCGCGGCCGTGTGCGGCGTGCGCGGGGCCGTGCCCGACGATTCGGCCTTCATCGACCTCTGGCGTGGCAGGCTGGGCCTCACCGGCCCCAGCATGCGCGCCGCATCAGGACACATCGGATGACCAAGCCCCACCTGAGCTTCTGGCAGATCCTGAACATGAATGTCGGCTTCTTCGGCATCCAGTTCAGCTTCGGCCTGCAGCAGGCCAACATGAGCCCGATCTACGCCTACCTGGGCGCCGAGGGCAAGGACCTGCCGCTGCTGTGGCTGGCCGGCCCGGTGACGGGCCTGCTGGTGCAGCCCATCGTGGGCGCCTTGAGCGACCGCACCGGCAGCAAACGTGGCCGGCGCACGCCGTACTTCCTGATCGGCGCGCTGATCTGCAGCTTCGGGCTGCTGTTCATGCCGTTCTCGCCGGCGCTGTGGTTCGCGGCCGGGCTGCTGTGGATCCTCGATGCGGCCAACAACATCACGATGGAGCCCTACCGCGCCTACGTGAGCGACCGCCTCAACCCGCCGCAGCACGCGGCCGGCTTCCTGACGCAGAGCGCGTTCACGGGGCTGGCGCAGACGCTGGCCTACCTGGCGCCGAGCATCTTCGTGTTCATGGGCATGAACAAGGATGCGGTCAACGCCAACAACATCCCGCACATCACCATCGCGGCCTTCATGGTGGGCGCGCTGCTGTCCTTCACCACCGTGTACTGGAGCGTGAAGAAGGTGCCCGAGCTGCCGATGAGCGACGAGGAGCGCGCCGCGCTCAACGCCAAGCCGCGCACAGTGGGCGCCATCCTCGGCGAGATCTGGGAGGCCGCCAAGGCGATGCCGCCGACGATGCGCCGCCTGTGGTGGATGGCGCTGTTCCAGTGGTACGGGATGATGTGCTACTGGATCTACATCGTGCCGAGCCTCGCGCTCACGGTGTTCAACACCACCGACGCCAGCACGGCGGGCTTCCGCGACGCCAGCCTGCTGAACGGCCAGATCGGCGGCTTCTACAACTTCATCGCCTTCATCGCCGCGTTCGCGATGGTGCCGTTCACGCGCCGCTTCGGCGCCAAGACGATGCACGCGATCTGCCTGATGGCCGCGGCCGCGGGCATGTGGGCGCTGCCGGGCATCACGGCCGCCGACGGCAAGTGGCTGCTCTTCGTGCCGATGCTCGGCGTGGGCCTGGCCTGGGCCAGCATCATGGGCAATCCGTACGTGCTGCTGGCCGGCAGCATCCCGCCCGAGCGGGCCGGTGTCTACATGGGCATCTTCAACATGTTCATCGTCATCCCGATGATCATCCAGATGCTGACCCTGCCGCTCATCTACGAGCCGCTGCTGGCCGGCCGCCCCGACAACGTCATCCGCCTGGCCGGCGCGCTGCTGGCCTGCGCGGCGGTGGCGGTGCTGTTCGTGCGCGTCGAGCGCCCCGCCACGACGGTGCAAGCCGCATGAAGAACCAGGTCCAGCTCATCACCTATGTCGACCGCCTGGGCGGCGGCGGCCTGCGCGATCTGCGCGCGCTGCTGGCCGAAGGCGGCGCGCTGCACGGCCTCTTCGGTGGCGTGCACCTGCTGCCCTTCTTCCACCCCATCGACGGCAGCGACGCCGGCTTCGACCCCATCGACCACACGCAGGTCGACGCGCGCCTGGGGCAGTGGGCCGACGTGGCCGCGCTGTCGCGCGAGGTCGACGTGATGGCCGACGTCATCGTCAACCACATGTCGACGAAGTCGCCGCAGTTCCTGGACTGGTCGGCGCGCGGCATGCAGTCGAAGTACGACGGCCTGTTCCTGACGATGGACAGCGTGTTCCCCGACGGCGCCACCGAGCAGCAGCTGCTCGAGATCTACCGCCCGCGCCCGGGCATGCCGTTCACGGCCATCACGTTGGGCGACGGACGGCGCCGGCTGCTGTGGACCACCTTCACCGCGCAGCAGGCCGACATCGATGTGCGCCACCCGCAGGGCCAGGCCTACCTGCGCGGCATCCTCGAAACGCTGCAGGCCGCGCAGGTGCGCATGGTGCGGCTCGACGCCGTGGGCTACGCGCTCAAGAAGGCGGGCAGCAGCTGCTTCATGACGCCCGAGACCTTCGGCTTCATCGGCGAGTTCGCCTCTGCTGCGCGTGCGCGCGGCATCGAGGTGCTGGTGGAGATCCACAGCTACTACCAGCGCCAGATCGAGATCGCGCGGCAGGTGGACTGGGTGTACGACTTCGCGCTGCCGCCGCTGGTGCTGCACGCTCTCTTCAACGGCACGGCGGCGCCGCTGAAGCGCTGGATCGGCCTGCGGCCCGCCAACGCGCTGACGGTGCTCGACACGCACGACGGCATCGGCATCATCGACATCGGCGCCGACGCGGCCGACCGCACGGCCCGCCCCGGCCTCGTGCCGCCGGCCGAGCTGGACGCGCTGGTGGAGCGCATCCACGCCAACAGCCACGGCCAGAGCCGCCAGGCCACCGGCGCGGCGGCCAGCAACCTGGACCTGTACCAGGTGAACTGCACCTTCTACGACGCGCTCGGCCGCGACGACGAGGCGTACCTGGCGGCGCGCGCGATCCAGTTCTTCCTGCCCGGCGTGCCGCAGGTCTACTACGTGGGCCTGCTGGCCGGCGAGAACGACATGGCGCTGCTCAAGGCCAGCGGCGTGGGGCGCGACATCAACCGCCACCACTACACGCCGGGCGAGATCACCGCCGCGATGGCGAAGCCGGTGGTGCAGCGGCTGTGCTATCTGATCCGGCTGCGCAACACGCACCCGGCGTTCAACGGCCGCTTCGAGGTGCTGGACGCGCCCGATGACGCGCTGGCGCTGCGCTGGCAGCACGAGGGCCGCTCGGCCACGCTGCGCGTGGACCTGAGGGCCGGGCGCGCGGCGGTCGAGGCCGACTGAACCAGCTGCAGGCCGCGCCTGTACCGGCGCGGCGCTCGGTGCGACAGCGAACAGACCCAGCCCGCCGCGGCGCACAGGCTGCGGGGTTCAGGCCTCGCGCTCCTGCCGCGTGGGCCGGTCTTTGCCAGCCGGCAGGGCCCACCCGTTCCAGGAGTTGCCCCGATGCTCTTCGACACCTTCTCTTCGCGCTCGCTGCAGCTGGCCAACCGCCTGGTGATGGCGCCGATGACGCGCAGCCGTGCGACGCCGGCGCACACGCCCGATGCCCTGATGGCCACGTACTACGGCCAGCGGGCGACCGCGGGCCTGATCGTCACCGAGGGCACATCGCCCAGCCCCAACGGCCTGGGCTACCCGCGCATTCCCGGCCTGTACGACGCGGCTCAGGTGGAGGGCTGGAAGGCCACGACGGCGGCCGTCCATGCCCAGGGCGGCAAGATCTTCGTGCAGTTCATGCACTGCGGTCGGGTTGCGCACACCGCCAACCTGCCGCCGGGTGCCGAGGTCCTCGGGCCCGGCACTGCGGCGTGCCCGGGTGAGATGTTCACTGACCAGTTGGGCATGCAGCCCCACAGCGTGCCGCGCGCCATGACCGAAGCAGACATCGGGCAGGCCGTCGAGGAGCATGCCGCTGCCGCGAAGCTGGCCATCGAGGCCGGATTCGACGGTGTCGAGCTCCACGGCGCCAACGGCTACCTGATCGAGCAGTTCCTGAATCCGCTCGTCAATCAGCGGACCGATGCCTACGGGGGCAGTCTCGAAGCCCGCAACCGGCTGGCGCTGGAGATCGCGCGCGCCACGGTTGCCGCCATCGGCAGCGACCGTGTCGGCATCCGGCTCTCGCCCTACGGCGTGTTCAACGGCACCGGTGAGTTTCCGGAGGTGCAGGCGCAGCACCTGGCGCTGGCCCGGCAGCTGTCGGCACTGGGCCTGATCTACCTGCACCTGGTCGACCACTCGGCGATGGGCGCACCGCCGGTGCCTGCCGACTTCAAGCTGGCGTTGCGCGCCGCCTTCGATGGCGTGTTCATCCTCTCGGGGGGCTTCGACCACGCCAGCGCCGAGAAGGCCCTGCTCGAGCGGCGCGGCGATCTGATCGCGTTCGGGCGCCCGTTCCTCGCCAACCCGGACCTGGTGGCGCGCCTGCGCAAGGACGCACCCCTGAACACACCGGACGCAGCCACGTTCTATGTGCCGGGTGCCAAGGGCTACACCGACTACCCCGCCTTGGCACCCTGATCCGGCACGGCGTTCGACGCGGCCAGCTCCGGTCAACTGGCGCAGACGATGTCGATGAACCGGTTCTTCACCCAGGGCTTCAGCACCTTCCTTCGTCGCCGCCGCGCCAAGGCGCACTTCGAGCGGCGGCCGATGCTGGGCACCTTGCGGGCAGCGCCTGCCGCCGCGGCGGGTGCGGCCCCACCGGCTGCGTTGGGCCAGGCGCTGCTGGCGGCGGCGCAGGTCGGACCTGCCGAGGCCCTGGCGGCGCTGCGATCGCAGGCCGACGGGCTGGATGCAGCCGAGGCAACGCGCCGCTTGTCGAAGGACGGCCCGAACGACATCCAGCACGAGCTCCCGCTGCCGGGCTGGTTGCGGCTGTGGCGCTGCTACATCAACCCCTTCAACCTGCTGCTCACGGCGCTGGCGCTGCTGTCCTTCTTCAGCGCCGACGGCAAGGCCACGGTGGTGATCGGTGTCATGGTCGCCTTGAGCACGGGCATCCGCTTCGTCCAGGAGGGCCGGGCACACCGTGCAGCAGATGGTCTGCGGGCCCTGGTCACGAACACCGCCAGCGTGATCCGGCGTGCCGGCACGGCGCCATCGACGCCCATGCCGCCGACGCAGCCGAAGGAGATCCCGGTTCGCGATCTGGTGGCCGGCGATGTGGTCGCCTTGTCCGCGGGCGACATGGTGCCCGCTGATTGCCGCGTGCTCACGGCACGCGACCTGTTCATCGCGCAGGCGGCGATGACGGGCGAATCGCTGCCGGTCGAGAAGTTCGTCGAAGGCAGCGCCGCGGCCGCTGGCGCGCTCGACCAGCGCAACCTCGTGTTCATGGGCACCAACGTGGTCTCCGGCACGGCCACGGCGCTGGTGGTGGCCGCCGGCGCGCGCAGCTACTTCGGCACGCTGGCGGCCCACGCCACGGCCACCGAGACGGCGCCGAACGCCTTCCAGGCCGGCGTCAACAGCGTCAGCTGGCTGCTGATCCGCTTTGCGGCCGTGATGGTGCCGATCGTCTTCTTCGTCAACGGCGTCACCAAGGGCGACTGGCTCGAAGCCTTCCTGTTCGCGCTGTCGGTGGCCGTGGGGCTGACACCCGAGATGCTGCCGATGATCGTCACCAGCACGCTGGCCAAGGGCGCGGTGCAGCTTTCGCGCCGGCAGGTGGTGGTCAAGCGGCTCGACGCGATCCAGAACTTCGGCGCGATGGACATCCTGTGCACCGACAAGACCGGCACGCTGACGCAGGACCGCATCGCGCTGGCGCGCCACGCCGACGCCTATGGCCAGGACACCGACGAGGTGCTGAACTTCGCCTACCTCAACAGCCACTACCAGACCGGGCTGAAGAACCTGCTCGACCGCGCGGTGCTCGAACGCGTGGACGTGGCGGCCGAGCTGAAGCTGCAGGACGCCTACCGCAAGGTGGACGAGGTGCCCTTCGACTTCGAGCGCCGCCGCATGTCGGTGGTGGTGGCCACACTCGTGGACGGCGTGGACCAGCACCACGAGCTCATCTGCAAGGGTGCCGTCGAGGAGGTGCTGGCCGCCTGCACCCGTGCGCGCACGCCGGAGGCGGCCGGTGCGGCCATCGATGCCAGCCTGGATGGCGAGCGCACGATGCCCGCGCTGCCGCTGGACGCCGCGTTGCGGGCGCGCACGAAGGCCGTCGTCGCTGCGCTCAATGCCGAGGGCCTGCGCGTGGTGGCGGTGGCCGTCAAGACGCTGCCGCCGGCGCAGGTCACCTACTCGGTGGCCGACGAGGCGGACCTCACGCTGATCGGCTACATCGCCTTCCTCGACCCGCCCAAGGAGTCGGCCGCGCCGGCACTCCGGGATCTGGCCGCGCACGGCATCACCGTCAAGGTGCTGACCGGCGACAACGAGGCCGTGACTACGCACGTGTGCGGCCAGGTGGGCCTGCCAACCGACCGCGTGCTGCTGGGTGATCAGGTCGAGGCCCTGAGCGACGAAGCGCTGAAAGCCGCTGCCGAAACCCACGCCGTGTTCGCGAAGCTCACGCCGCTGCACAAGGAGCGCATCGTGCGGGCGCTGCGCGCCGGCGGCCACGTGGTGGGCTTCATGGGCGACGGCATCAACGACGCACCGGCGCTGCGGGCCGCCGACATCGGCATCTCGGTGGACAGCGCGGTGGACATCGCCAAGGAAGCCGCCGACATCATCCTGCTCGAGAAGAGCCTGCTGGTGCTGGACGAGGGCGTGGTGGAAGGCCGCACCACCTTCTGCAACCTGCTGAAGTACATCCGCATGACGGCCAGCAGCAACTTCGGCAACGTGCTGTCGGTGCTGGTGGCCAGCGCCTTCCTGCCCTTCCTGCCGATGCTGCCCCTGCAGCTGCTGGTGCAGAACCTGCTGTACGACATCGGCCAGACGGGCATTCCCTTCGACCACGTCGACGCCGAACTGGTGACGAAGCCGCTGAAGTGGAACCCGGCCGACATCGGCCGCTTCATGCTGTTCTTCGGGCCGATCAGCTCGCTCTTCGACATCATCACGTTCGCGGTGATGTGGTGGGTGTTCGACGCCGACAACGTGGCGCGGCAGGCGCTGTTCCAGTCGGGCTGGTTCGTCGTCGGCCTGCTGACGCAGACCCTGGTGGTGCACATGGTGCGCACGCCGAAGCTGCCCTTCGTGCAGAGCCGCGCGGCGGCGCCGTTGATGGTGATGACGCTCGCGATCATGGCCATCGGCCTGTGGCTGCCGCTCTCGCCGCTGGCGGGCTACTTCGGCCTGCAGGCGCTGCCGGCGGCCTACTACGGCTGGCTGGCGGGCATCCTGCTGGGCTACGGGTTGCTCACCACCTTGATGAAGCGCCTGTACATCCGGCGCTTCGGTTGGCAATGAGCTGAAAGCGGGCCACGAATGGAGTTCAAGGACTACTACGCCACGCTCGGCCTCACGGCGGCCGCCACGCCCGACCAGATCAAGCGCGCCTACCGCAAGCTGGCCCGCAAGTACCACCCCGACGTGAGCAAGGTCCCCGATGCCGAGGCGCGCTTCAAGGAGGTGGCCGAGGCCCACGAAGCCCTGATCGACCCCGAACGCCGCGCGGCTTATGACGACATCGCGAGGCGCCATGCGCGCGGCCAGCCCTTCGAGCCGCCGCCCGGTTGGGACAGCGGCTACGAATTCAGCGGCCGCGGTCCCGGCGGCACACCGGGCCGGCACGCGCGCGGCGACGCCGGTGGCGCAGCAGGCGCCGCATCGGCCGCCGACTTCAGCGACTTCTTCGAATCCTTGTTCGGCCGCGGTGGCTTCGATGGCGCCGAGGGTCTGCACCGCCGCGGCCCCGGCGGCCGGCCCAACGGGTCGTACCCAGGCGAGGATCACCATGCCAAGCTCTCCATCACGCTGCTCGACGCCTACCAGGGCGCGAGACGCATGGTCGCCTTGCGCATGCCGGTGGTGGACGCTGCCGGGCAGACCACGCTGCAGGAGCGGCAGCTCGAGGTGAGCATTCCCTTGGGCGTGCGCGAAGGCCAGCGCCTGCGGCTGGCGGGTCAGGGCGCAGCCGGGCAGGGTGGTGCGCCGTCCGGCGACCTGTACCTGGAAGTCCACATCCTGCCGCACCCCGTGTTCCGGCTGGACGGCAGCGATCTCCACTTCGACCTGCCGGTCGCACCCTGGGAGGCTGCGCTCGGCGCCACGGTGACGGCACCGACGCCCGATGGCAGCGTGCAGCTCACCGTGCCGCCGGGGTCGTCACAAGGGCGCAAGCTGCGTCTGAAGGGCAAGGGCCTACCCGGCAAAGTGCGTGGCGACCTGTATGCCGTGATAACCATCGCCCTGCCGCCGTCGGCTTCAGAGCCCGATCGGGCGGCCTGGCGCGGGCTGGCCAGCGCCTTTGCGGCGTACAACCCCCGCGCGGCTCTGGAGGCTTGAAGGCCCTTTCCGGCAGGGCAGGCGATGCGTGCCGCAACGAACAGAGGTCAGCGCCTGCAGCGGCCAGACTGCGGCATGAGTTCGCCACACACCCATCAAGCGCCAGCCGACCTGCGCGGCATGGCCAGCTGACGCCGCATGATCGCCTTCCAGGTGAGTGACATGACCTGCGCACGCTGTGCCGGCTACTCGCTCATGGCCGCATGACGCCGGCAAGACACGGCGAGCATCACCGCAGCGCCCGCATCGGCTGGCTGCGCGCCGCCGTGCTGGGTGCGAACGACGGCATCGTGTCGACCGCCAGCCTGGTGCTGGGCGTGGCCGCGGCGGGTGCCGAGCACCGGGTGATCCTGCTGACGAGCGTGTCGGGCTTGATCGCCGGCGCCATGTCGATGGCGGCGGGCGAGTTCGTCTCGGTCCACTCGCAGAAGGACACCGAGAACGCCGACCTGGCCCGAGAACGCGCGGAGCTGCAGGCGGACCCGGCGGCTGAGCAACGCGAGCTGGCGGGCCTCTATGTCGGCCGCGGCCTGGCCCCGGCGCTGGCCGACCAGGTGGCGGCCAGCCTGACGGCCCATGACGCGCTGGGCTCGCATGCCCGCGACGAGCTGGGGCTCTCCGACACGACGGCCGCGCGCCCGATGCAGGCGGCATGGGCGTCGGCGGCCAGCTTCTCGGTCGGCGCCGTTTTGCCGATCGCCGTCGTCGCCACGGCGTCGGCTCAGCACCTCATCCTCTGGGTCACGGTGTCGTCGCTGGCCTTCCTGGCCGGCCTGGGTGCGGTGTCGGCCAAGGCGGGTGGCGCCGCGGTGTGGGGCGGCACCTGGCGCGTGGCCTTCTGGGGTGCCTTCGCGATGGCGGTCACCGCGGGTGCGGGCGCCCTGTTCGGCGCCGTGGCCTGATCAGCGGGGCTCGTCGACGGCGGTGTCCAGCGCGGCGCGCGCGATCCAGTTCTTGCCGCCCGGGGTGCCGCAGCGCCCTCAGGCCAGCTTGAAGACCGCCACCGCCTGCACCAGTTGCTGGGCCTGGCCCTTGAGGCTGTCCGCGGCCGCCGCGTTTTCTTCGACGAGTGCCGCGTTCTGCTGCGTGGCCTGGTCCATCTGGCTCACCGCCTGGCCGACCTGGCCGACACCGGTGCTCTGCTCCGCGCTGGCGGCACTGATCTCGCCCATGATGTCGGTGACGCGCTTGATGGAGTCGACGACGTCGGTCATCTTCGCGCCCGCCTGGTCGACCTGGGTCGTGCCCAGGGCCACCCGCTCGACGCTGGCCGAGATCAGGCTCTTGATCTCGCGGGCCGCCTCGCTGCTGCGCTGCGCGAGGTTGCGCACCTCGCCGGCCACCACGGCAAAGCCGCGGCCCTGCTCGCCGGCCCGGGCGGCCTCCACGGCCGCGTTCAGCGCCAGGATGTTGGTCTGGAAGGCGATGCCGTCGATGGTGCCGATGATCTCGGCGATGCGCTTGGAGCTGTCGTTGATGCCGCGCATCGTCTGCACCACCTGGCCGACCATGTCGCCGCCCTGCACGGCCACGGTGCTGGCCTGCTGCGCCAGCTGATTGGCCTGTCGCGCGTTGTCGGCGTTCTGCTTGACGGTGGCGCTGAGCTCGTCCATCGACGCCGCGGTCTGCTGCAGCGCCGAGGCCTGCTGCTCGGTGCGCTGGCTCAGGTCCAGGTTGCCCTGGGCGATCTCCACGCTGGCCGTGGCCACGCTCTCGGAGCTCTGGCGCACGTCGGACACCACGCGGGCGAGGCCGGACTGCATGCGGTCCAGCGCCAGCAGCACCTGCCCGATCTCGTCCTTCGAGCCGGACTGGATGGCGACGCTGAAGTTGCCGGCCGCCACGCGGTCCACGGCCGCCACGACACGATTCACGGGACCGGTGATGGAGCGGATGAGCCACAGGGCGGCCGCCACGACCAGGGCCATCGCCAGGGCCACGACGGCGAGCATCGACTTGAGCGACGACGCATAGGCCAGGTCGACCTCGGCGCTCAGGGTCTTGGCGGCGTCGCTGTTGTACCGGGCCATCTTGTCGAGCTGCTCGCGCACGGCGCCGTAGCGCTGCATGGACTCGCCGGTGAGCAGGGCCATCGCCTTGTCGTTTTCGTTGCTGCGCGACAGGGCCAGCACCTGGTCGTGCGTGGCCAGGTACCGCTTCCACTCGGCCACGAAGGTGTCGTGGACCTTGCGCTCGTCGTCGCTGCTCAGCAGCGCCGCGAAGGCCTTGTCCGCCGCCTGGAAGTCGGCCAGCAGCCTGGCGAGGTCCGCTTCGATGGCCGCCATGGCGGCGGCGTCGTCGTTCAGCACGTGCTGAACCTTGCGCAGGTGCAGCTCGGCCAGGCCGGCGCTCATCTGGTTGACCCGTTCCACGCTGGGCAGGGCATTGCCGCCGATCTCGTGCGCCAGCGAGCGCATGCTGGCCTTCTGCCACAGCGCCATGCCGACAACGGCCATCAGCAGCACGAGCATGAGGCCCATGGTGCCCAGCAGGCGCGTGGAGATCTTGAGGTTGTTCAGCACGATGTTGGTGTTCTGTTGAGGGCAATACCACGGGACCCAGGCGCACCGGCGCCGGACTGCGGCCCGTGGACGCATGGGTGAGAAATGCGCCCCGGGGTGGGCGCTGTATCGGTGTGCCGGCCGGAAAGTTGAGGCGCCGCTGCCCTCTGCCGTGGAGGGCGGCCGCGGCTCAGCGTGGATTGGTTGGCGGCAGGGTCCAGCGCGGCGCGCCGGGCTGGCGCAGCACGTCCAGACGCGGCGAGGGCTCGGCCGCGGTGGGGTCGAAGGGGTGGTGCGTCTGGCCGGCCACGCCGGCGCGGATCTTCAGCACATACAGGCGCGTCTCGGCAAACGGCGGCACGCCCAGGTAACGCTCCACCGCGCCTTCGCCGGCGTTGTAGGCAGCGGCCACCAGGCGCAGGTCGCCCTCGAAGCGCGCCAGCAGCCAGCGCAGGTAGGCCATGCCGCCGCGGATGTTCTGCACCGGGTCGAAGGCGTTGCGCACGCCGAAGCGCCGCGCGGTGTCGGGAATCAGCTGCATCAGCCCCTGGGCGTTCTTCGGGCTAACGGCCGAGGCGTCGAAGTTGCTCTCGGTGGCGATCACCGTCCACACCAGGTGCGGCTGCAGGCCGTACTCGGGCGCCACCATCTCGATGAACTTCACCAGTGGCTCGGGCGCGTGCGCTGGCGGCGGCACCGGCAGCACCAGCGGGCGCGTCACGCCAGGGCGGGTGGCCGCGGGCGGCGGCGCGGGCGGCACAGCGGCGGCCAGCAGCAGGCGGTCTTCGTCGGGCGGGCGCAGGCAGGCGGGCGGGTCGCCCAGCGGCGTGCCCAGCCGCGCGCTCATGTTGCGGGCCTGCACGAAGCCCTGCTCGGCAGCGGCCGCGAACAGGTGCGCAGCGACTGCCTCGTTGCGCTCGATGCCACGCGCGTTGGTGAGCATCCAGGCCAGGTTGTATTGCGCCTCGGCGTCGCCATGGCGGGCGGCGCGGCAGTACAGCTCGGCGGCGCGCACGGGGTCGCGCGGCACGCCGTCGCCGTGCTCCAGCGCCTTGGCCTCCTCGCGCCAGCGTTCCACGCGGGCGGGCACCACGGGGCCTTTCTCGAGCGGCGGTGCGGCCGGGCGCGGCAGGCCGTCGAGTGTGGGCAGCACCTTGGGCGGCAACTGCGCGCCGGCCGGCCCGGCCGCAGCGAGGGCCGCCAACAAGGCGGCCGGTGCCAGCCGCCGCATCAGGGCTTGCGCCGCGCGGCGGCGAGTCGTTGCGCGTAGGCCTCGGCCTTCGCGGTGTCACCGCGCACGCGGTGGATGAGCTCGAGCTCTTCAAGCACGAAGGGGTCGGGGTCGCCGACGACGTGCATCTGGCCTTCGAGCCGCGTCTGCTGCGCCAGCGCGTCGTCGAGCCGGCCCGACAGCCGCAGCGCGCGGGCCACCAGCCAGCGCGCCACGTACTGCTGGCGCGGGCTGGCCTGCGCGGCCTCGCGCAGCGCCAGCGCGCGCTCGTAGTGCGGCAGTGACTCGGCATGCCGCCCCTGCGTGTGCAGGCTCAAGCCCAGGTTGTTGCGGATCGAGGCCTCCCACTGGCGGCCGGCCGGCTGCGTACTGGCCAGCACCATCTGCAGCGCCTGCTCGTTCCAGCGCTGCTGCTCGGCCGGGGCGTCGTCGACGAAGGCCATCATGTGCACCGCATCGATGGCCAGGCCGTCGAGCCGGCCCTCGTAGGCGGCGGCCAGCGCGCGAAGGTAGGCGGTGCGCGCGGTGGCCAGGTTCTCCGGCGTGCGCTCGGCCGGCCGCGTGACGGCCGAGATGTGGTTGCGGCCCCACTCCAGCGCATGCCGCGAACGCGCCTCGGCACCGGCAGCGGGCAGCTGCGGCTCCAGCGTGCGCAGCAGGGCGCGCGCCTCGTCGAGCTGGCGCCGCAGGCCGAGCGTGCGTGCGATCTGCGTCTGCAGGATGAGCGCGTCGTCGCGCCGGCCCTCGCCCTCGGCCGCGGCCAGCGCGGCGCGGAAGCGCTGCTCGCTGAGCGCGGGGTTGCTGAAGTCCCAGAGCGCGGCCACGTCCACGGCGGCGTGGGCCGCGGGCAGGGCCAGGGCCAGCGTCAGGGAAGCAATCAGGCGGAGGCTCTTCATGACGCCGCGCAGTCTACGACCGGCCGCACGCCGGCCCGCCGGGCGCGGTCTGTACGCCAGACGGCGTATTTCGCGCCGCCGGGCCGCTGCCGACACTGCGCCGCAGGTTTCAACCAGGAGAGAGAACCGCATGAACACGTCCCGTCGCCAGGCCGGCAAGGCCCTCACCGCGCTCGCGCTGGCCGCCGCCGGCATCGCCACCAGCGGCAGCGCCTTCGCCCAGGCCACCATCAAGGTCGGCATCCTGCACTCGCTGTCGGGCACGATGGCCATTTCCGAGACGGTGCTCAAGGACGTAGCCCTGATGGCCATCGACGAGATCAACGCCAAGGGCGGCGTGCTCGGCAAGAAGCTCGAAGCCGTGGTGGTGGACCCGGCCTCGAACTGGCCGCTGTTCGCCGAGAAGGCCAAGCAGCTGATCAGCCAGGACAAGGTGGCCGTGACCTTTGGCTGCTGGACGAGTGTGTCGCGCAAGAGCGTGCTGCCGGTGTACGAGGGCAGCAACGCGCTGCTGTTCTACCCGGTGCAGTACGAAGGCGAAGAGCTCAGCGCCAACGTCTTCTACACGGGTGCCGCGCCCAACCAGCAGGCCATTCCCGCCGTCGAGTACCTGATGAGCAAGGACGGCGGCAGCGCCAAGCGCCTCGTGCTGCTGGGCACCGACTACGTGTACCCGCGCACCACGAACAAGATCCTGCGCGCCTTCCTCAAGGCCAAGGGCATCCCCGAGTCGGACATCATGGAGG